>CAYRUU010000065.1:0-1676 GCA_964427825.1 uncultured Micavibrio sp. | reverse complement strand
AGCAAGCCGGCATCTATCAGGGTACTGTCACGTATCAAGTGACGGTGAATCCGTAAACAAAGCACATAACACATATTTCTTCCATGTCATCCCGAGCTTGATCCGGGATCCATGTGTATGGAGTGTTTTGCATCATGCATCACACACGATCCCATTGCCATACTTTCACCCAGAGATCCTTCCGCTCCGCATATGCGGGGCTTCGGTGGGGATGATACAATGAGGTCCCCAAATAAATTGGGGATGACGGTGGTTATAGGTGGGGTGGCATTTTTTTGGTGACAGTGGGGTCGCGGGTGATGCGGGTTGACATTTCACCATATTTTCGCGACACTGTATGGAGTGATCTCTAATACTATGATGGAGAAAATCATATGGCACTGCATGTGGGAATTGTCGGTTTGCCAAACGTGGGGAAGTCCACGCTTTTCAAGGCGCTGACAAAAAAGCCGGTAGACATCAATAATTATCCGTTTTGCACGATTGACCCGAACGTTGGTGTTGTGACTGTGCCGGATGTGCGTCTGGAAGCGTTGGCACAATTGTCGCGTGGCGCAAAAATTGTGCCGACCGTTGTGGAGTTCGTGGACATTGCGGGGTTGGTGCGCGGCGCGTCGGAGGGGGAGGGACTTGGCAATCAATTTCTTGCCACCATTCGTGAAGTGGATGCCATCGTGGAAGTGGTGCGCGTTTTTGCCAATGATGCGATCACGCATGTGCATGATCATGTGGATCCCGAGCGCGACATTGCCATTATTGAAACAGAGCTGATGCTTGCTGATATGGCGACGGTGGAGAAGACATTGATGCGATTGGATAAGGCTATACGCGGTGGTGACAAAGATGCAACGGCGCAAAAGGATCTCGTGGAGCAGATGCACGCGGCGCTTGATGCGGGGCTGTTGGCACAGACGGTGACATATGATGTGGCGGATGAACCGTCAGCACGTATTGTGCGCGAGATGAGCTTGTTGACGATGAAGCCGATCATCTACGTGTATAATGTATCGGATAGTGATGCGGCGTTGCCGGACGCGTTGGCGCGACGTCCGCATGCGGTGGTGGATGTGAAGATTGAGGAGGAGTTGATGGAGATGTCTGCGGACGAGGCAGCGGAATTGGGCGTGCAGTCGCAGCTTGACGACGTGATCACGGCGGCATTTGATCGGCTAGGACTGCAAACGTTTTTGACAACGGGGGAAATGGAAACGCGTGCGTGGACGATCCGCAAAGGAGCGACGGCACCGGAGGCGGGTGCGGCGATTCACAATGACTTCAAAGATCGCTTTATTCGTGCGGATGTCGTCAACTGGAAAAAATTGCTTGCTGCGGGCAGTTGGGCAAAGGCGCGCGAGACAGGCGTATTGCGTACAGTGGGAAAAGATTATATTATGCAAGATGGTGATGTTGTGGAATTTAAAATTGCGTGAATTCCTGATGAAAAACAGTTTTGCTGCGAGGTCATGTTTTCATATTATAGAAAAGGTGGTAAAATACATACAGAGGACAAAAAGTAAAAAAGAGTAGTGCTTTTATGGTGCTAGTTCATAAACGAAATTGGGGTGTTACAGTTTTTATTGGTGCATGTTTTTTGGTGTGTATTAGTTTTTTTGCGCCACATGTTACCACCGCCGCCCCCACCCCCCAACTCACCTACCACGGCAAACTCACAGACA
>CAYRUU010000064.1:0-1880 GCA_964427825.1 uncultured Micavibrio sp. | reverse complement strand
CCGCACAAAGCTCAAGAGGTAGAGAGACCCAAGGTCTCCGCAAGATGAGTAACAAAAAAACAGCAGTTTTTGTCCGCTGCTTTTTTGTTTTCAAAGTCTAAACTTTTCCTAAGAAAACATACTTATTTCTGGCTAGGATTAAATTCTATAAGTTTGCACATATTTTCCCACTTTTGGATTAGCAGTGAATGTCCTTGGAAAAAATGTTAGTGAATTTTGACTACGAAATTTTTTGCTAGTCCGATTTTCTAGAGCGGACTGCTTCAACTAAACTAATGGACCAGGCTGCAAGCCCGCTCCAGCGTGAGGGCGGACTGCTTCAACTAAACTAATGGACCGGGCTGCAAGCCCGCTCCAGCATGAAAATGACACATCTTGTATCAGCGGGAAATCCGATCCAGCATGAGAAACATGGTATGTGGATAACATGTGTCGGTGCAACTTGTGCATTTTTTTGCGTTATGGTGTATAATGAAAAGTGTAAAAACAAAAATGACATAGAATGGAGGTGATACAGACATGAAAAAAGGTTTTACGCTTATCGAGCTCCTTATCGTGATCGCAATCATCGGTATTTTGGCATCCATTGTCTTGGTATCGCTGAACAGCGCACGTCAGAAGGCGCGTGATGCGTCTGCGAAGTCCTCTATTACTTCTGTTGTTCCGGCGGCTGTCATGTGTATGGACGAATTGCAAACGTTATCTGGTCCAACCAACGCAACGACAGGTGGCGGGAATGTGTGTGCCACAAGCGATGCTACATGGCCAGATCTCGCCAATAATGGTACGTGGGGTACTGTTACCGATGATAGTGCAACAGACAACACGTTCAGTTATACGGCAACGTATCACAATGGTGATTGTACAGCGACGTGTACAGAACAGGGTTGTGGCTTTGCACCATCCCCAAGCAGTAGTTTTGGTGGCTGTTAATGAAGACTTCTATGTTCACCATCGTTATGTTTTTGTAACTATAAAGCATGGTGAACATGTGAAGTTTTTATGGAAGATACCTCTGTTATTTTGTGGCTATGTTTTCCGTAGGGTCATCGTTCCAATTTTTGCTTCGTTTTTTTGGATACAATGTTTGTTGTGAGGCGGTAATGGTATGTTTGTGATTGTAACGTTTGTCATTTTTGGGGCGATTGTTGGCAGTTTTTGCAATGTGCTTATCTATCGCTTGCGCAGCGGCGAGGATTTTGTGCGTGCGCGATCGCAGTGTCGCTCGTGCAAAAAACACATCGCGTGGTATGACAACATCCCTGTGGTGAGTTTTTTGTTCTTGCGGGGCAAATGTCGGCGGTGCGGCGCGCGGATCGCGTGGCAGTATCCGCTTGTGGAGATTGCCGTTGCGGCGCTTTTTGGTATGGTGGGGTTTTTCTTTGCAGCGGGATCCGTTGTGTTCGTGGCGGCGGCTATGATTGCACTTGCCTGTGCAGGGTTGGTAGTGGTGTTTGTGTATGATGCACGGCACATGGAGATTCCTATGGGTGTAATGTGGGCAGTGATTGGGTTTTTGATTGTAGCAAACGGCAGTATAGATGTGGTAAGTGGAGCGTTTACGCGCGGACTTTTACACACTGCTACGGTGACGCACGGCCTATCTGCTCTGGCCGCATTCTGTTTTTTCTTTGCACTCAGTTACATATCAGATGAAACGTGGATGGGGTATGGTGATGCGTTTGTGGCGATTGCCGTGGGGCTTCTTTGCGGTCCCGTCGGGACATTTGTGGCGCTGCTCATCGCATTTTGTATCGGGTCGGTGTATGGCATCGGGCTTACACTTCTCAAGCGCGCCACGATGAAGTCCGCCGTTCCGTTTGGTCCTTTCCTCATCATCGGTGCGCTCACGGCTTTTACGCTTGTCCACAGTGGCGTCC
>CAYRUU010000063.1:0-2080 GCA_964427825.1 uncultured Micavibrio sp. | reverse complement strand
ATGTGGCTGCCGTCTATGGTGAAGCACGCATGGTGCATAGTGCGCGTACACTGACAGAGCAGGAGCGCACGATACACACAGTCTCTCTATAGGGATCTTTGGCGAGAGAGCGCCGATTGGTGTGGTGATTGTGTGTGGTATATAGTATAATACTATCATGGGATACACAACCACACACAAACAGCGTTCGCGATGGCAGCGCGCGCTTATGATCTGCGCTGCGGCATGTATTGTGGCACTTTGTGGTGCTGCAGTGTGGCAAATGACGCTGGTGCCGCGACATGATCGCGCATGGGAATTCGGGCAGGAGCGCACGCCGCGCATGATTGTCAGCGGCAATACGTTGACGGTGGAAAACTTTCGTGATTTTGCATGGCGTAATGCGACGGAGGCGGATGCGCGGTGGTCCACGAAAACATTTGACCTTGCGCAACTCATGGGTGTTGATGTGGTGATTTCACACTTTTCCGACAATGAGGGAGTGGCACACATCTTTTTGACTTTTCGCTTTGCCGACAGCGATGACTTGGTGATTTCCGTGGAGGCGCGCCGTGATGGTAATGAGGCCTATAGTCCGTGGAAGGGTATGTGGCGACAGTATGAAATGCTCTATGTTGCAGCAAGTGAGCGCGATGTGATCGGTGTACGCATCTCTGAGCGCGACGAGCGCGTGTATGTCTATCCCACAATCGCAACATCCGTACAAGCGCGACAGCTTTTGACGCGCATCGCCACTGATGCCACGGCAGTTGCCGATGCGCCGCAATTTTATCATACGCTATGGAACAGTTGTTTAAGTGCATTGGCAAAACCCGCCGAAGAGATTGCCGGCATTCGCTTTCCGTTTTCCTATAAAATGCTTCTGCCCGGCTATGCCGATGAGGTCCTGTATGACATGGGCGTGATTTCGCATGATGCGCCATTTGCGCAGATCAAGGAGCGTCACCGCATCACACAGTGTTGCAATTTGCAGTGATGCGCTATACTGGATGTGTAATCATATAGTAAGAATGATGCTATGCAAAAAAACGTAGGGACGGTGGATCGGATTGCGCGGGCGGTTGTCGGCGTACTGTTTCTGCTTCTTGCTAACACGGTGATGACGGAGTGGCGCATGTGGCTTATGTGGGCATTTGGGCTCATCTTACTGGTCACGGCGGCGCTTGGCTATTGTCATGTGTATACGCTGTTTGGGTTTTCCACAATCAAGAAAAGCAATCCCGCGGAGCCGCTGCACGAGCAACAGTAGGAAGGAAGGCGATTGATACGCGACATAAGCAAAAACGACCCGTCGCAGGGTTGATTTTTGGTGATAAAGCGAAGCATTGACAATAGTTGATATATGTGATATAATAACCTGTTGAAGTTGTTAATGTTTTCCGCATATGAACAAGCGTATTATTGCCACAATTTTGATTTTTGTTCTGACGTTTGGGCTGATGTACGGCATGCTCTCTGGGGGTATGGCGGTGTTTTCGCGTCGTTCTGTGGCATATGATACGGAATCGGAAAAAACAACCAAGGATTTCGGTATTCCCAAAGAGTGGCAAGAGAAGTATGGTGTGAGTGTATTGTCGGAAGTGGATCTCTTGCGCGATGATGACAATGACGGATTGACACTGAAAGAGGAGTACATCCACAACACGGACCCCAACAATCCCGATACCGACGGTGATGGCTATAACGACGGGCGCGAAGTTGCCAATGGATACAATCCCGCCGGCGAGGGTATTTTGGATGAAAACAAAAACGGCATTCCCGACAAATATGAAAAGGATGCCGCCGGTAATATCATTGCGGACACGGATGAAGATGTGGACGGCGACGGCTTAAGTGCACATGAAGAATATTTGTTTGGCACGGACCCCAACAATCCCGATACCGACGGTGACGGCTATAACGACGGGCGCGAAGTCGCCAATGGATATGATCCCACGGTGTCGGGTGATGCGCGCATTGCTGTGACGATTGAGATTGCCAAGATTGATGTGAAAGTGCCGGTAGTGCTTTCCAAGAGTGATGATGAGAAGGCATTAGAAAGCGATCTGAACTTCGGTGTGATCCACTATCCAGGCACACC
>CAYRUU010000062.1:0-2173 GCA_964427825.1 uncultured Micavibrio sp. | reverse complement strand
AGAAGGCATTAGAAAGCGATCTGAACTTCGGTGTGATCCACTATCCAGGCACACCGCTGCCTGGACAGCGCGGCAACGCCTACATCGCCGGACACAGTAGTAACTACTCGTGGTCCAAAGGTAAATACAACTATGTTTTTAAGCGATTGAATGAAGTGCAGGTGGGTGATATGATCACCGTACGCTTCCTCCTCCACAACCGCAAAGAGGTTGTCTATAACTATCTTGTACAGACCAACGTGGAGACAGCCCCAGATGATCCGCGCATTTTTGAGCAGGGGTACTCCAAGGAGCTGACAATCACGACATGCTGGCCACTTGGTTCCGATGCGCGTCGCTTGATGGTAAAAGCAGTCTTACAAAACGACGCCAAGAACTAACGTCGGATGTGTAGAAAGTGCGCGGTGAGTTTTACTCATCCGCACTTTTTGTGTTATGCTGAAAAACATGATGCATTATAAAGTTGCCTATAGTATGTGCGCTGCAGTGCTGGCAATGGCAAGCCCTGTTCTTGTCTTTGCCAAAAGCACGTGTACGGTTTCCAAAGATGGTGGCGCGGACCACAAGAGCATTGCCAAAGCGCTTGAGAAGGGCTGTGCGGACATCCGCGTGGGTGCGGGCACATATCATGACGCCATTACGCTTGACAATGATGTGACGGTGCGCGGTGATGACAAGAAAACCGTGACGATCACTGGCGACATTACCATGAAAAACGGCGCACAATTGCGTGATGTGACGGTGAAAGCACTGGGTGGCATTACAGCGGTGGAGGGCGCCGCCGTCACCATTATGGACACGGTGATTATCGGCGCAAAAATCGGCATACGTGCGGCGGGTGGCGGTGGAGTCACACTTGATGCTGTCACCATGCGCAACGGCGGCAAGGGGATGTACATACAATTCGGCACAAAAGTTGCCATCAAAAACTGCAGAGTGGAAGATAATGCGGAAGAGGGTATTGACTTGCGCGCCAATACCGATGGTAGTATTACGGGCTGCACGATCGTCGGCAATGGGGAGAGTGGTATTGAAGTCATTCTGGGGCGATCCAACCTGACCATTAGTGGCAATACCATCAAAAAGAACAAATCAAGTGGTATTGCTACACAATTCTATCCAGAGGCAAAAAAGGAAGGTGATGTACGTATCACCAAAAACACCATTACCGGCAACAGTCACTATGCCATCAACTGCAAAAAACCAAGCGGCGGGGTGGCGGGTGCGGGCTATTGGAATAACTCGCTGTCCATGATCGGTAACACGATGTCCGCCAACAAAGACGGGGATTTTTCTGACACATGCAAACTTGCTGACCGGACGATGGAATATGCCACGATGACAAAAACGGAAATTGCTGAAGCGCAGGCACGTCAAGAAGAGGAACAGCGTAAGAAGGTGGAGGCGCTTGCCACAGCAAAGGCAGAAAAACAACAAAAAATTGAAGAGGAAAAGGCACGCCAAGAAGAGCAACAGCGTCGCAAAGAGCAGGAGGAACGTGATGCCGTAACCGCGCAAACACTGCAGGCGCATTTTGAGGATGTGGTGGTGATGCAAGAGTCGGCACAGGTACTGCGGGGGCGTGTCGCAGCACGTCCGGCGTGGAAAGTTTTCTTTGTGGGTGTGGATAAGTCACTCTCTGGACAAATCGCAGAAAGTGTGCTACAACAAAGACAGAAGGTCCAAGAGGCGCACGTGCTCATCGCTACGATCAGCGATACAGCACAGCATGATGATCTTGCAGCCCGTGCGGATGAGATCGCACATGTTGCAGACGAGTTTGAGGACTTTCTCGTCCAACAAAAAGAGCGATTTAGTCTCTTTGGGTGGATGAAGGAGTAAAGATAGTATAAGGGGGTTTGTTCTTTTAAAAACCTCTACAATATATAAAACTATTAAGGATCCGATACGGATTCAGGGAGGGGATCATGGGTTTTATTACTCTTGGTAGGCCAGAAGTTTTGGCACTTCTTGGAATTATCGGAACATTTGCCGCATGTATCGTTTTTGCAGCAAAATTCTTATAATCTACCTTATAATCTACAATCAAATCAGGAGGAAAGCATGTTACAGATTAGCACGATTTTCGCGACCCTCTTGGTCGCACTTGGGCTTGCTGTCGGAGCTAGTTATTATGACTGGATCCCTGCGCTTTCGCAGCGCGGAATGACGG
>CAYRUU010000061.1:0-2192 GCA_964427825.1 uncultured Micavibrio sp. | reverse complement strand
GCACTGCTGCAACCGGGGGACACCGTTTTGGGGATGGACCTAGGACACGGCGGACACCTGACACACGGGCATTCCGTCACGCTTTCCGCAAAGATCTACAACTTCGTGCGCTACACAACGGAGGTAGATGGCACTATTGATTACGCCGCTTTACACACACTTGCCAAAAAACACCGTCCAAAAATGATCCTCGCCGGCTTTTCCGCATACTCACGCAACCTCAACTATAGGGTATTTCGTACCATTGCCGATGATGTTGGGGCGGTTCTCATGATGGACATGGCGCATATCGCCGGACTTGTGGCGGGGAAAGTGCTCCCCAATCCCGTACGTGTGTGTGACGTTGTGACAACCACAACACACAAGACATTGCGCGGTCCACGCGGCGGGATGATTTTGTGCAGAGAGCAGTATGCCAAGGCAATTGACAAGGCGACATTTCCAGGATTTCAGGGCGGACCCCACATGAACAACACTGCCGCCAAAGCGGTGGCGCTTGGCGAGGCACTCACGCCGCAATTCCGCACCTATGCTGCACATATCCTCACAAATGCCAAAACACTGGAAAAGGAGCTCAAAAAATACGGTTTTCACATTTGCTTCGGCAAAACGGAGAACCACTTGCTACTAATTGATATGGTGAAGAGTAAGGGGATGACCGGCAAGCAAACGGAAACAATTTTGGAGTCCGTGGGTATTACGCTCAACAAGAACGTGATTCCCGACGATCCACGCAGCCCATTTGATCCCAGTGGTATTCGCTTGGGTGTGCCGGCTGTTACTACGCGCGGTATGAAGGAGAAGGAGATGGTGATGATTGCGTCGTGGATCAATGCGGCATGCGACGCGCGCGACGATGCCCGCACACTGCGCGCACTCCACAAAGAAGTGACGGCGCTGTGCAAAACATTTCCTCTACACACACGCTAACAGGCGTTATCGCCATAATTCATAACAACATTTTTATGACAGCACGCACCAAAGCACAGACGCGGCGCATGAAGGGTATTATTCTTGCCGGCGGCACAGGATCGCGTCTCTGGCCACTCACCGACCAAACGTCCAAGCAAATGCTCCCTGTGGGGCGTGTGCCGATGATCTTTCATCCGCTAAATGTCTTGGTGCGTGCGGGCATCAAGCACATCCTCATCATTACATCACCACAGCACAGTGGGAGTTTCATGAATATGCTGGAACCGCTCCTACGACCACATGGCATTTCTATTTTTTCCTCCATACAGCAAATTCCCGCGGGATTGCCCGAGGCGTTTACCATCGGTGCATCCTTCATCGGCAATGACGACGTAACGATGATTTTGGGTGACAACATTTTTGAAGACACCGACACGATTGTTCACGCTATCAAAACTTTTACCGGTGGCGGCGGGATCTTTGCCAAAAAAGTGCCGGATCCGGAGCGCTTTGGTGTGGCGACGGTTGATAAAAACGGCACGGTGATTGACATTGTGGAAAAACCGACAAGTCCCACGAGCAATTATGCCATCACCGGCGCCTACATCTATGACAATGGGGTGATTGACGTGGCGCGCAATCTCACACCGTCCGCGCGCGATGAGTATGAGATCGTGGATCTGCACAATCACTACCGTGCACAGGGTACGCTAAAAATGCACGAACTTGCGGGCGAGTGGCTGGATGCCGGCACCATTGATTCGTGGCATCAGGCGAACATCTTGGCGATTGAAAAGGGTTTTGTGGAGAAGTTTGACCCCATTCTCTTGGAGGCGTTGGACAAAGGTTTTGCGCGTAACAAGGCGATCGGCAAGGCACAGTTGCGCGCTTGCCAAGGCATTATCACATAGCGGTGCACTACATCGTAGGTGGTCGCGCGCATTGCAAAGCCACTGCCTTTTTATTACAATGAAGTTAGCATTTTTAGTAATAATATTCTATGCAGAAAAAAATCAAAAAAGCCATTTTGCCCGTTGCAGGGTTTGGGACACGGTTTTTGCCGGCGACAAAGGCACAGCCGAAAGAAATGCTCCCGATTGTGGATAAGCCCGTCATTCAATATCTCGTAGAGGAAGCTGTGGCAGCGGGTATTGAGGAGATCATTTTTGTGACTGGACGTGGCAAGCGCGCCATTGAAGACCATTTTGACACGTCGTTTGAGCTGGAAAAAACACTTGTGGAAAAGGACAAGCGCGCGATGCTCGGCGAAGTGCAAAAGA
>CAYRUU010000060.1:0-2221 GCA_964427825.1 uncultured Micavibrio sp. | reverse complement strand
AATAGTGCAAAATGTTCTTCGTGCGCCAATACGTCCGGCACAGCGTCGGGATTGATTTTCACAATACGATTAGCGCGCTCCACAACCGCAAAACACGCATGCGCACTCAGACGCTCGCGCCCCAGTGCGCGATGCACCGCCGCCAGCGACACACCAGTACATGTGAGATAGGTATCGCGATCCCACGCCGCCACAGCATCCTCCACGGACGCACACGACACTTCCCGCGTGGACACGGTAAAATAGTGTGTGCGCACAAGGTGATAAAAGTCGCTCCGATCCGCGCTCGCCGCATCGCTCTTCCACTGAGCACGTTGATCGCGATAGATCACGTGTGCGTGCTTGCGTAACACCTTCTCGCACCGTGCCTTGTCCCACCGTTTATAGAATAGCGCTGCATTGCGATCAATGTGGTCACTGCGTCCCGACGATTGACTGTGGTAATGTCGACCAGGTGCATCTACAAATGCAAATGTCGCACCGCGCTCAATGGCCCGTAAGAAGAGATCTACATCCTCATGTCCATTCCGATAGCCCGTAAAAAAACCTCCTAACTTCTCCCACATGTGACGACGCATCAAAAAACAGTACCCCGACGGCAAAAAGACATCGCCCTTGTCAAAAGCAAACAAAGTCTGCACAGTGTCTGCAGGACCAATAGTACACTGCAAGCCATAGATAACCCCGGGAATATTAGGAATGATCTGAGAAAGCCCTACAACATCTGATTTTTTTTCACACAGTGCCACAAGTAGTGTTGCATCAATCTCCGTATCATCGTTAAGAAAAATAAGATTGTCTGTTTTTGCTTTCTTGGCACCCTTGTTGCAATTTTCAGCAAAGCTCCCACCACTTTGTACGATCACATGAAATTGATCTCGCGGGATTGTTGCTAGACATTTCTCCAACAAGTCATCCCGATCGTGATGCGGGATGATAATGTCGGCAAGGTAAGGTGTGTGTTTCTGTGTCATAAAATACTCTTAATCATCGCCCAAACAGACGCATAACTTTTCCTTTTACGGCAAGATATGTCGTACGCAGTGCCCAAAATTTGGAACTTTTGATCACGTCATTTTCCCATTCCAGTGCGGCAATGCGGTGATCCTTCTCTACGAGCAACACCTTCACCGTTTCCTTGTCGTCCAAATAACCGTCACGTGCAATCAGGATTTTATTGTCCACTACCACTGTATCACCCCACAGCGACAAAAACAACTCCTCATTTTCTGTCAGGTGATCGTACCGACCGGCGGTCTTGCTCTCAAAGTGATAGACCACGCTCTCCGGACAATACACCACATCTTTCTTGGTGGCGCGCACCCGCAAACACAGATCCACATCTTCCAACCCGTTGACATAGCGCTCATCAAAACCACCGAGTTCCCCAAAGACATCGCGCGCAATGATAAAGCATGCGCCCGTCACCGCCTGAAACGCCCTGCGCCGATTGACAAACGGCGCATCACTGCGTTCGCGCGCATAGATATTGAACGGCAGCCGATTGTCGCTGAACGCAATGCCCGCATGTTGCACACTGCCGTCTTCATAGAGCAACTTGGACCCCGCGATGCCCGTTTGCGGATGCGCATCCATTTCACGCACCAGCACGTCCAGCCACCCCTCTGTTACTTTGGTATCGTTGTTGAGAAACACCACATACGCACCACGCGCACGTCGTGCACCCTGATTGCACGCCTTAGCAAAACCGCGATTCTCCTCATTGCGTACCACAACAACCTTTTTGCCAAACGCCGCCAACATCGCCTGCGTTTCATCCTGCGATCCGTTATCCACCACAATCACCTCAAAATCACACACCGCACCTATAGCGAAAATACTCTCCAGACACTGCTTGGTAAAATGTGCGTTATTATATGCAGGGATGATAATACTGATTTTCATGTGAAAAATATTATCCAACATTAGCCGTTCTTTCTAAACCACGCTACTGTCGTCTGAATTCCTTTTGCCAACTCCACCTTTGGTTTCCAATCGAGATCTTGCTGTGCCTTTTTTGCGTTTAATGAGCTAGTTCTTTGCTCACCTAATTTTCCTGGCCCATGCTTCTCTTGAAATCTATCTTCAAAATAATGATTAATATTTTGAAACAACTCATTTACATTGGTTTCTAAACCAGTCCCGATATTATAAACTCCAACTTTATTCAGATTGCGCAGTGCCAACACATTGGCTTGCACAACATCGTCTACAAAAACAT
>CAYRUU010000059.1:0-2595 GCA_964427825.1 uncultured Micavibrio sp. | reverse complement strand
TGTGCAAAGATCCGCACGACACGCGGCGCTGTGCGCGTTTGCGCGTCCTGAAGCGCATCCATACGCGGAATGCCCGCCATGAAAATGAGCGGCGCCACAAACCCCGCCATCGCAATCCACACGCGCACATACCACTCCCATTCCACATTCACACCAAAGAGATAGTGCACGCTTGCCAACGCCGCAGCAATGCCAGCATAGAACGTCGCAGTGACAATCACAGCAAAGGCAAAACGCTCACACGTTTCCATCACAAAAAACCACAGCCGGCGATCATCGCGCGCCGTTACAAACGGCGCCACACAAAGAAAAAGTAATCCCGCAAAAATCAAGAGTCCTGTGCGCAGGCCATGGATCAAAAGAACATCATCTATCATACGCGGCACGCTTGTGTAGTAGAGAGCGCCGCACAGCACAACCAAGAGAGACGCGCCCCACGCCCATCGCACGCCGCGCCACTCCACAGCAAGCGTCATGGCAACACTCCACACCATCACCAATACCGCCACAAGACCGATGACTTCTAGCGTCGCTGTAAGATCTGTGGTGCGTCCTACAGCAATTGTGCCACACACCGTCGCCACAAGTGCCGCCGCCACTCCCACAGGAAAGCGCCACACCGCCGCACCAGCAAGCGCCACAATACGTTCAAAAGAAAAGATGCGCATGATTTTTGCCATAGATGTGCGTGTTTGATAATTACGGGATCACATGTAGTATACCACACAACCCGCAAGTGCCACAGCAGCATTGCTCACCGCATGTGAAAGTGCAGTGCCTACTGCACAGTCACTGGCATCTCAATAATGAAACGCGTCCCCTTGCCCGCGCCGTCCGATTCAGCATAGATGCGCCCGCCTTGTGATTCAATGAGATTCTTGCCCACATAGAGGCCGAGACCTGTGCCGTCGGTGTAGGTTTTGGTGGAGTCCGTGCCACGTGAGAATTTTGTGAACAACGTCTTGAGTGACTCCTGCGAGATACCCATGCCGGAATCTTCCACGATGATGCGCACAAACGTACCCCGATCTTCCGCAGATACGCGCACAAAGCCCTTTTCTGTATACTTCATGGCGTTATCCACAACATTGGAAATAACCTCTCGCAATTTCATTCTATCAGCTGTAATCGTTGGGAGTGGCTTGTCCGGAAATGCGATGATGAATTCCAGCTGCTTTTCTTGCGCGCGCAAGGTAAACACATCCTTGATCTCATTGACGATGTCTTCAAGATGCACACCATTTTCCATTTTATACTCCAGGCGTCCGGATTCAATGCGTGTGAGATTGAGCATGTCTTCCACCAATTGGATGAGACGCTCGTTCGCCATGAAGATTTTGTTGAGGGCGTCTTGTGTTTTGTCGGCATTGTGTCCATAGGCGCCTTCCAAGATGAGAGAGATATACCCCTTGATCGCCGTGAGTGGCGTGCGCAACTGATGCGAAGCAATAGAAATAAACTCCGACTTACTAGCATCCAACTTTTTGAGCTCCGCATTAGCACGTGCAAGGTCGTTACGTATTTTGATTAGTTGTTGTTTTTGCTGATACTCTTGCGACATATTTTTCAAAAGCACATAACTCAGCACCATGACAAGAACTGCAAAAAGACCCTGCCCGATATACTCCTTCTTGCTCTGTGATGTGATAATTTGCGTCACCGCAATAATATTAATAAAGATGACAAGAATTTGATGGGTAAAATCGCGCACACCCAAAAAATCATAGCGCATAATGGCATAGCCGGCCGCAACACTGAAAAGCAGTCCGGAAAAATAAGCCACTGGATAAACGCTGATGTTATATGCCGGCAAAAAACCTATTGCACCCATCGTTAGAAAGAAAAATGACAACAACACGTACCGCGTGCGATTACGCTCTTCGGTATTTATTGCTCGGCGATAATGCTTGATGATTACAAAATAAAAAAGAGAGAGATAGACGGCAAAGAACACGAGGAAGAGATGGTGAAAAAAACGCGCTTGTGAATGTGCGCCCCATTCGTAGTGCCACACGTCGTCCACAAAGTGTCCAGTAAAAACATTTAGGAGAAGAAAACCGAGAGAGAGCGCGTAGCCAATAGCGATGATCCCTTTGTATTTTTTTGACTGCTCAACAAAGACTGTACTGAAATGATAAACAATTGATGGAATAAAAACCACACCGCAATAGACAAACTTATCCCAAAACAGCACGTTTGTCCCGCGAAACATCATGAAGGTCCCGAAAAACCACACGGCATTAGCAATAGTAAATGTCATGAAAAGAAAGTTCAAATAGGAATGCCAGTTGCGCAAGAAAACAAAAAGCCCGAAAAAGAGCACAAAGAACATGCTGATCAAGGGTAGAGTATGGATCGTTGTCATACGTGATGCTTTTTATAGTGCACAGTCATTATACCACAGTCCGCCATTTTAAAAAATAAAACCCGCCACAATGCACACGATAAAATGTGGGCATTGTGGCGGGCTGGTTTTTATGGCACCGCAGACGCAGTACCGCTGTCTTCGAAAAGCATCTTTATGATGTCTTTTGTGCGTTGCGTATGCAGGTGCAGCGTTGCTTCTACGCGCTGTACATTAAAATCATTCCGTAC
>CAYRUU010000058.1:0-2775 GCA_964427825.1 uncultured Micavibrio sp. | reverse complement strand
GATATGATGGTGATGTTGGATGACCCGCGTCCCAATGATGCATCACGTGCGGTATTTGAAGGAGCTGTGGATCGTACGGTGCGGTGGGCACAGCGATGTAAAGATGAGTATGATCGCCAAGTTGCGATGCGCGGCATGGACGATGCATCGCGGCCTCTGCTTTTTGGTGTTGTGCAGGGGGGTCTGTTTGCAGATTTGCGCGCACAATGTGCCCGGTCGCTACAGGACATTGGCTGCGACGGCTATGGTTTTGGTGGACGACACGTGGACACGGATGGACGATTTATGGAAGACATTGTTGTCCATACGGCGGCAAACATTGCCTCCGATGTACCGCGGTTTGCGCTTGGGATCGGGACCCCATCGGATATTGTACGTTGTCACACGGTTGGATGGGATATGTTTGATTGTGTGATTCCCACGCGTGAGGGGCGACATGGACGATTGTTTGTGTATACACATACGGACCACACACAGGCGCGTTGTGCACCGGATGATTTTTACCACACCATCAATATTGCCAATGCACGCTATCGGCAAGATTTTTCGCCGATTGATCCGACATGTACGTGTGATGCATGTGTCAATCACACACGGGCATACATCCACCACTTGTTTCGTGTCGGTGAACCGTTGGGTGCGCAGCTGGCGGCACTGCACAACCTGCGTTTTTTTATGCGGTTGATGGAATTGTTACGTATTGTATAATGGTGTAGTGACTCTTATCATACAGCAATGTTTACATTTTTTACGGATCAAGAAAAAATTGTCGGGGCGATGTCAGCGGCACAGGATGGTAATATGAAATTGCGTGATGATGTGGCGCAAGATGATGTGGCGCGCAATCGTCGCGCATTTTATGAGCGGCTACGTATTCCACATGAACGCGTAGTGTCGGCCGGTATTACGCACGGATCAGCGGTTTCCATTGTGCCAGATGCGGCACGCACATGGTATCCGCATACCGATGCGCTCGTGACACGTGTCAAGGAAACATACCTTGCCATTACGACAGCAGATTGCTTTCCCGTATTGCTCTACGATCCGCAAGCGGAAGTGATTGGCATTGCACATGCGGGGTGGCGCGGTATTGTGACCAACATTATCCCAAAGACCATTACGATGATGGAATCCATTGGCGCCAACCGCGACAGTATGCACATGGAGATTGGTCCGGGTATTTCACAAAACAGTTTTGAGTTTGATTTCAAGGAGATGATCACGCACTTCGGATTGTACAATCAGGACAAGTACGTTGTTCCCGGAAGCACAATTGAGAAGGTGCGCGTGAATTTACAGCAGATCATTTTGGATCAAGCGACGCAGTCCGGGCTGCAGCTGCATGACATCAAGGGTTGCTCGGCATGTACATTTTTGGATGATTCGCTCTATTCGGCACGACGGCATGGTGGTGATTCGTTCAGCGCCATGGTGAGTGTCCTGGGGATGCGCAGTGAAGCGTAACGTGTGTGCCGATTTCATTTCTTGATAAATACAATCCAGAGCAGTTTGAGATTGTGGGAGCGACAGAGAGCGAGTGTAGAGGTTTGCACACTGGAGCAGGCTTGTAGCCCGGTCCATTAGCTCAAACACATGGTCCAATCTACAAGATCGGACCAGCAAAGCTTATAAGAGGATTTTTATTAGGTTTAAGAAATAAATTGCGCTGGAGCAGGCTTGTAGCCCGGTCCATTAGTTCACACACATGATCCGATCTACAAGATCGGACCAGCAAAGCACCAACACAAAGAAAGTACAAGGTTGCCAAAACGGTTTTTTGTGCGTAAAATATAGTAAATGACGCATAAGAGCACCTCTACTTCCTATGGCAAACGATAATCTTACCAAAGCAAAAAATGCTAAAAACGACGAATTTTATACGCAATTTGACGATATTCAAAAAGAGATCAATGCGTACATGGAATACGACCCCGACACGTTTCGGAACAAGGTGGTCTATTGCAACTGTGACGATCCCTATGAAAGCAAATTCTTTCAATACTTTGTGCTGAACTTTAAAGCATTGGGACTCAAAAGACTCATCACCACTAGCTACAAACCTTCTCCCATTGCCAACACACAGCTCTCTCTCTTTGGCGATCACAAAACCATCCACCCAAAAAAAGGACGACCAAAAGTCACCGCCAACCGCTTTATCCTCAATGATGTCGGCGACTACAACAACGATGGCGCATTTAACGCCAAGGATGTCGCACTGCAACTGCAAGAAAACAAAAACAACGAATGGGCACCGCTGGAAGAAGACGGCGACTTCCGTTCCCAAGAATGCATTGATCTGCTTAAGCAAGCGGATATTGTTGTTACCAATCCGCCGTTTTCACTCTTTCGGGAATACATCGCACAGTTGGTACAGTACAAGAAAAAGTTTCTTATCATCGGCAACATGAATGCCATTACCTACAAAGAAATCTTCCCACTCATCAAAGAAAACAAGATGTGGCTGGGTGTGCACACCGGAGCAAAAAAATACCTTATTCCCGAAAGCGTTGCATCCGAGCGTTCCAATATTGAAGTGGGCGACGACGGTCAGCGGTATGCAAAGATGGGCAATACGACATGGTTCACAAACCTTGACCACGGACGTCGTCATCAGCCCCTACAGCTAATGACCATGCAAGACAATCAGAAGTTCAACACAAAAGTACAACGTAGCACAACGTGCTACAAAAAATACGATAACTATGATGCGATAGAAGTACCCTTCACCGATGCCATCCCCAAAGACTACGACGGCGTGATGGGCGTACCCATTTC
>CAYRUU010000057.1:0-3013 GCA_964427825.1 uncultured Micavibrio sp. | reverse complement strand
TCATCACTACCTGCCAAGGCGCCCGTGTGCAATGCCACGGCGCGCTGCGCATCGTTCGATCGCCCCGATTTCAAGACGACTACGCGCTTGCCTTTTTCACGCGCCCGCACCACAGCACGCAAAAACGGCATGCCGTCACCGTTCATCCCTTCCATGTACAAGGCAATCGTATCGGTCGCATCATCATTGGCAAAATACTCCACAAGCATTGCTTCATCAACCTGCATTTTGTTGCCGATGGAAATGACAGCGGAAAATCCATAGTGTTCGGCATACGCGCGATCCATTACCGCCACGGCAAGAGCACCGGACTGTGTAATGAGTGCTGTACGCCCACCATGCGGCAGCCCCGGAGCAAAAGACATGTTCAGTGACAATGCCGGTAAGATCACGCCCAAACAATTCGGCCCAAGAATAAGGAGATCATTTTTCTCTGCTAAGGCACGTAAACGCATTTCCCGATTATGCCCCACAAGTCCCACCTCACTAAATCCCGCCGCCACAACAATAAAGCACTGACACACATCTACTGCATCAGCGATAATATCGTATACCTTCTCTGCCGGCACAGCGATAATTGCACAATCCACACGCTGTCCAATTGCCGCAAGTGATGGATAACTTTGCCGTTCTAAAATCGTCTCACGCCCTGGATTCACAAAAAACACTTCACCATCATAAGCATGCGCAACAACATTCCGCGCAATCATATTGCCCGTCTTCCCTTCCGTCTCACTCGCGCCAACCACCGCCACCGATCGTGGGCGTATCAGTTGTTCCACATGGTGCATTTTTCTTTTTCTATTGGTCTTGGTTGTAAGTATAGCACACTTTTATGCAAAAAACACTTTGTGCGAGATTCCTCCGTTCCGATCCGCGCCATGGCACGGATCTACGGTCGGAATAAAATGACAGAGGCGTTGCCCAGTGCGTAGCTGAAGTTTATGTGCCTACCTTCTTGCAAAAACGCACAAATTCGTCTCTTGTCAGAGTTTTTTCGCTTCCGCCGATATACTGAAAGATCCGCCACCTATCATCTCGCAAAATCGGCAAATAAAAAATCTGATCTGTGAGTTGAGATGCCTGCTTATACGCTTTTTTCAATTCTTCAAGTTTTGTCGTATAAATATTATTATCAAAACCCTCTGCCATATTCGATGATATATTGACGCTTTTTACTTCAAAAATATGAACCCTATTAAAACTATCTTTCATCACAAAATCAGGATACGAAGAATGTAGTGCTCCCAGATAATACTCGAACTTGATCTGTGAGTTCGCTACATAATTCTTCCCCCATAGATACACTTGCTTTTCATCTAAAAATTCTGACTCTGTTTCGCCAAATATAGTATCCATTCCAGCTTTTGGATTCTTCTTACCAACAGTGACTCTTTTCCCGACTCGTCCGTCACCAATTGCCACATCATCTTTTGCAAGGTCTTTTAATATCTCTGTCCATTCTTTTTCTGCTTCACTATCAAAAGCAAATTTCTCATGTCCGTCTGTTCTTTTCCATACCCAGTCACCAATAGTCACATAATTATTTTTATTTGTCTTTTTGTCACCTGTACTATTGTTGTCGGTATAGTGTGAACTTGGCGCAAAAGATACCTCTATATCTTGTCCCTTTTCATCTTTCACCACTTCCATGCTTTTTGCATAATCATGCACATATTTACCGCTTTCATGCGACACCGCCTCGATATTTTCGGTAAATTCTCGCCATTTACTATAATCATCAGCATAATATTCTCCCATTTTTTGTACACCACTTTCAGTTTTCGTATAATTCCGCCACAAAGCAAAAATAGAACTCGGCGCCGATACGGCAGGTTGTTTCTTCAAAAATTCCGCAAGATTAAAATCCGCCTTTTTCGTCAATGGCTTCAGTCTTGTGGTCTTGATCTTTATCTCATCAGTGATACTACTCTCCTGCCACAATTTCACCCCAAAACTCTTGCGTAAATCTTCGGGCACAATGCCCCAAATCCATGCAGTCATCGCCAGCTTTTGCGCTTCTTCCGATAGTGTTTCAAAATCAAGCAGTCGCGGATTGCGTCGCACTCGCCCCATCACCTGCTCATCCAGCTGTTTGCTTTTGCTGTCTCGCATCTGATACAACATGCAGGCGCGCGGAATATCCCACCCTTCCGTAATCACCATCTTGAAAATGATGATGTCAATCGTGCTGGAGTCTTCTTTGGCATAATCTTTCCATTTGCTCACCGGTAACTTTTTTGCCTTAAACGTATCGTTGGTGTCGCACTGCTTCTCATTATTGACAATCAGCATCCATTTTAAATCTACATACTCCGCTTTGCCCAACTCCCGTTTGATCTCGGCAATCTCCTCGTCCGCCTTGTCTTTATTGCTAACTTGGATAATAAGACATGGGTTTACGCCCAATAAATTGCGATAATCTTTTTTCACCTCTGCAAACTTTTCAATCGCGCTGCCCACTTTCACTCCCCAATCATCAACCAATGCAATATCTTTAATCAATTTCGCATTTACCGCATCTTCGTTTTTGATCTCCACATCGGGATGCTGTCCGCGCGACAACTTCGGTGTAGCGGAGAAATTATATATTTTGGTAAAAAACTCCTCCGATAAATTATCCAGATTTTTTGTAGCAATGTGACACTCGTCTTTAATTAAAAATACTTTCTTTTCTTGTCCGCCCATCCACCTTGCCCCCGTCATATTTCGCAAAAATCCTTCCATCGCTCCTTGCATCAATCGCCCGCCCTTTTTATACAGATCGCGAGGCAATAAATATACGTTATGATTGGTTGGCACAAAAAGCCGTTCTTCTCCCGCAACTTGACTGCTGATAAGATGGGGACTCAACTGCGGAAAATTACCCTTTGCCGCGTACTCCTGAAACTTCTCGTAATTTTGCGTAGCAAGATCACCCTTGGAAAGCGTGGACACAAGAAAGATCACATTATTGTCCACGGACAAAATGCGATTCATCATATCTGCCATCATGTAGGTTTTGCCACTCCCC
>CAYRUU010000056.1:0-3050 GCA_964427825.1 uncultured Micavibrio sp. | reverse complement strand
TGCCGCAAGTGGTGACGCCTGCCACATCTCCCGCCACGGGTCCCGGCGCATGGGCGACGATGATTGCCGCAGTTGGCGCTGTGGCACTTTCCACCGTCGGATACAAGATGCTATACAGTCGTGCATAGTTGCTGTTAAGTTGTGTGTGACCGATAAATATGCCGATCACAATAGGGGTCATGGGCGTGACGGCAGATGCGATCATGTGCAAAGCATCTACGATGATGGTGGGTATATCAGTATACGGATCGTAGTGGTGACGCACCGGGCTTATGGTACAGGAGTGCAAGAAATGTGACACCGATCCCAAACGGTAGAGACGCATGTCTCTTTAATAGTACTTCTTCAACAGAAAGAGCAATTCCGGATGAAATTTTTCATCATGTGCAATCAACTCTCGTATCTCATTGATGGTAAAAAATGAGGCTTGCGTCACAGCAGTCGGATCGGGATCAAATGGTCCAGGATGCGTTGTGGTAAAGGTCGTCAAAAATTTCGAGGGACCATCTTTTTGTACATAGTAATCTTTTCCCAATAATATGAGCTTGCTTGTTGTGCCAAGTTCTTCGCGATATTCGCGTATACCTGCTTGCTCTGGTGTTTCGCCTGCTTGAATGTGCCCGCCGACGGCAGTGGACCAGTGATTGGGGCAAAATGTCAGTTGCGGTGCGCGCAGCTGCAACAACATTTTTCCGTCGGTATTGAAAACCAGCACATGCACAATGCGGTGGCGCAGGTTTTTGATGTAGACGTCCTCCTTGGAAGCTGTACCGATAACGACATCATTTTCATCGACAACATCCATCATCTCCACAAAATGTTCTTCTTGCAACATAGAAATGCAATGTTCCTATAAAATTACAGCCCTCCTTTTGTAGTATAGCATATAGGCTTCACAATGGTATTGTTATAGTAGGGAGATATTTTTACATCGGATTTTAGATCTATGTAGTTTTCTCTTTCCAAAACACTGTGCATGATTGCTTTCATGGGAATCCTGGGGTATACTTGGCTTTATGAAAAACATCCGAAATTTTTGCATTATCGCACATATTGACCATGGGAAATCCACCTTGTCGGATCGGCTTTTGGAGGTGACGGGAACGGTGGAAAAGCGCAAGATGAAAGAACAGTTATTGGATACAATGGACTTGGAGCAAGAGCGGGGGATCACGATCAAGTTGACACCCGTACAGATGCACTATCGCTACAAGGATACGGACTACACACTCAATTTGATTGACACACCGGGGCACGTGGACTTTGCCTATGAAGTGTCGCGCAGTTTGGCGGCGGTGGAGGGGGCGATTCTCTTGGTGGATGCATCGCAGGGCGTACAGGCGCAGACGCTGACAAACTTGTATGTGGCGCTGGAGCATGATTTGGAGATTATTCCCGTGCTCAACAAGATTGACTTACCTAGTGCCGATGTTCCCAAAGTGACAAAAGAGGTCATGCATATTTTGGGGTGCAAGGAGGAGGATATTTTGGCAGTGAGCGGCAAGACGGGGGAGGGTGTGGAGACACTGCTGCAGCGCGTGATTGACAAAGTGCCCGCGCCCGACGGCGATCCCGATGGCGCGTTGCGCGCACTCATTTTTGACAGTGTCTACGATGCCTACAAGGGCGTGCTTGCCTATGTGCGGATCATGGATGGGCGCATCGGCAAGTACGACGACATCCACATGATGGCAACCAAAAAAGATAGCGGCGTGGTGGAGTTGGGGCATTTTCGTCCGCAGTATGTGCCGTGCGACGATCTGACAACCGGTGACATTGGCTATATTGCCACGGGCTTCAAGACGGTGGTGGAGTGCAAGGTGGGTGATACGGTAACCATCAAGAAAAGCGGCAAGGACAAAACATATGACGACGTGGCGCAACTCCCCGGCTATCGCGTAGTTAAGCCGATGGTCTATGCGAGTTTCTATCCGACGGATGGTGGGGAATACAACGTGATGCGCGACGCCATGGACAAACTCACATTAAACGACGGCGCATTTCGTTTTGAACCGGAGAGCAACAAGGCACTGGGGCGCGGGTTTCGGTGCGGGTTTTTGGGGCTGCTCCACTTGGAGATCATTCAGGCACGGCTGGAGCGAGAGTTTGGACTGGTGCCGACCATTACCACGCCGAGTGTGGTCTACAAGGTACGCAAGAAAAATAGTGATGCACTGGTGGAAATCTATTCCGCTACGGAACTCCCCGATCCATCAACGATTGACGAGGTACAGGAGCCGTATGCGAAATTGGAAATCATCACGCCGTCGCAATATCTGGGCAATGTGATGGAGCTCATGGGCACGACACGTGCCGAGTACCTCTCTACGGACTACATTGACGCCGATCGCGTGCAACTCTCTTTTGACGCGCCGCTCATGGATGTGATTGTGGACTTTCACGATCAACTCAAGAGTGTGACGAGCGGTTATGCATCCATGAACTATGAGCCGACGGGTTATCGCGCGAGCGAGTTGGTACGTTTGGATATTATGGTGGCGGGCGAAGTGATTGATGCATTTGCGCGCATTGTGCCAAAAGACGACGCCTACCACATCGGCAAGGCAACCGTGGACACACTCAAAGATGTGCTACCGCGCCAAAACTTTGCCGTGGCGATTCAGGCCGCTATTGGCGCAAAGGTGATTGCGCGCGCCACACTGAGTGCATTCCGCAAGGACGTAACAGCGGGGCTCTATGGCGGCGACATCACGCGTAAGCGTAAGCTTTTGGAAAAACAGAAAAAAGGCAAGAAGCGTGCCCAACAATCCGGCAGCGTGGAAATCCCTCCAGAAGCCTTTTTGAAGGTGTTGCGGAAGTAGTGTATTCTTCCACAGCCACATATACAAAAGCAATACATGGTTCAAGCGAGGATGGTTAAACCCGCAAAAGAAACCATCTTTTATCGATGTGTAAAGAGTGTGGATTTTTACCTCTTGATTTTTTCTGTATTTCATGGTATAGTTTAAAGTTGTTTTTTAACAGTTCATTTGGTATAGTTACCACAACGCTCACAAAACACACAAGGGGGATCACATGACACTGCGCAT
>CAYRUU010000055.1:0-3060 GCA_964427825.1 uncultured Micavibrio sp. | reverse complement strand
GGATCATTGACAACAACACTCCGTCATCCAAGGTATTTTCGTCGGATGCGACGCGGTGGTGTGCAGATTATTCCTTTCTTCAATCTCTTGTCGCCCCTGAAAATTACCACCGTCAATCATATTCTGCACCACAAAATTGTTGTTATTGACGGGCAGATTGCCTACACGGGCGGTATGAACATGGCACAGGAATATATTGACGGCGGCACACGCTTTGCGTCGTGGCGCGATACACATGTACGGCTTATGGGAGAGAGTGTACTGGCACTGCAAGCGACGTTTGCACGCAATTGGGAACAAGCCACCAGAGAATCTCTCTTTGATACAGCACGCTATTTTCCGATGCCGGCACTGCCACCGCAAGATGCCCATGCCGTATCCATTCAAATGCTTTCCACGCAGCCTATGGCGTACTGGCAGCCGATTGCGTATTCGCTGCTGACGCTGATTTTGTCGGCGCGGCGAAGTGTGTTTATTCAGTCGCCGTATTTTATCCCCGATGAACCACTCTTCAATGCTCTCAGGATGGTTGCTCTCACGGGTATTGATGTGCGTATTATGGTGACGGGTGTGCCGGACAAACGTTTGCCCTATTGGGCAGCGCTGACGTATTTTGAAGGACTGCTACTTGCCGGTGTGAAAATCTACCACTACATGGACGGTTTTATGCATGCCAAGACACTGATTGTTGACAGCGAAATTTGTGCTATTGGCACAACCAACCTGGACATCCGGAGCTTGCGACTCTCCCATGAAAATAACATCGTCATTTTTGATGAAATCACGGCAAAAGAATTGGAGCGCGACTTCATGCGCGACCTTGCCGCGTGCGTGCGATTTAGTTTTGGTAACTATACGCGTATCGGACATATGGCAAAGCTGCGAAACTCCATAGCACGTCTTCTTTCGCCACTGCTCTAATTATTCACTCTTTTTTTCTTGCTATTTTCATTTTTTATCAGCTCAGAACGATCACACTGCGTTCTTGATTTCTTAAGTATTGTTCTGTGTGCTATACTTTTGAGAGATAGGGGTTGTAAAAAATAAAACCACTATACCTATGTTCTCCAATAGGATGATCACACAAAAGATCTCTTCCACAGTCATACATACAACAACATCTTTCCTTGTGGCAATAGTACTCTTTTTGTGCATTACTGCTTCCACACACGCTGCTACCTACTACATGGACGCCACAAACGGCAATGATGCCAATGCCGGCACGGCAGAAACGCAGGCGTGGAAGACTATCGCTAAAATCAACACGTCCACATTTGCTCCCGGCGACACCATTCTTTTCAAGAGAGGTAACACGTGGCGTGAAACACTCATTGTGCCCTCATCTGGCACCGAGGGTAATCCCATTACATTCGGTGCATACGGCACCGGAGAAAAGCCGATCATCAATCCGTCTGCGGATGTGATTTTTTCCGGGGATGAATTTTTTGCGGGCAGCTATAATGTGACCTCTCCTTTAGCAATGGGCTGGCCTAACAATATTTATTTTTCCAAGTTTACTGCATCTGCCACAGGTACGGCAACTGCCATCAATCAATACTTCGGCACTTTTGATACAACTGCTGCCAGTGTGAAGTGGGCAGTGTATGCTGATGACAATGGTTTACCTGGTGTACTTGTGCCAAATAGCACGACACCGGGACAAGTGATTGCTGAAAACAGCGTAAATACATATACCTACACAGACACGCAGCCTGTGCTTGAGGCAGGGAAGACATACTACTTTGCGTTTATTCTCAGCGCAAAAGTCATGATGGCCTACGGAGGATATGACGGTCTTAATGGCCATCGAGCACAACCCTATATATCAGACTTTCTTGATCCGTATGGAACTCCTGCGGCGACAAACCCCAGGGTATTTTATAGTGGATGGTTGACGCTAACGCGCAATCCCATCCAGCCAACACCAGGTACGCCGGGCGTCTACATGGCTCCCGTATCAAACCGACCAACGGTCGTCTATGAAGATCAGATACCGGTACAGCAGGCAACAACCGCTGACTGTGTGGATGGTCATTGGTTTTGGGATACGCATGTGCTGTACTATCGTCCTACTACGGGCACAGTAGAAGATCACGTGATCAGCTACAATGGCGCGAAAGGGCCTGCAACACAATTTGGGATCAATGCCAGCAATCAATCCTACATCACTGTGGATTCGTTGCAGTTTATCAACGCGGATATTGGTGTGGGCTTCGTTGAAACTACAGCGCCCAGCCATAGCATTGTGGTGACAAACAATGATTTTGCCTTGAGTCATGGCGGCGTGATGACAGGTGTTACCACGAATTCCAACAACATCCTTGTTGATGGCAACTATTTTTATCGGTGTGCACTGGGAGCAAATCTTTCCAGTCCTATGGACAGTCCGGCGACACACACAACGTGCGCCATGACCAACAATACATTGATTGATATCGGAACAATTGATGGGACGCGTTCATGGAATGATATTCAGAGAGAACGGTGGGATATTGAAGGGCTCTCTGGGCAAAATTTTCGTGACTGCCGTATCTCACGCAATACTATAACTGGTGGCGATCATGTTGCCACATTTATTTACAATGATACCAATGCGCAATCAATCAACAATAGTATTGACAGCAATATAATCATGAACACCGGAAATACGGCAGTGTATCTCGGCGGCTCTCCTGGTAGTTCCATGCACAATAATAAAGTGGTCAACAATATCCTTATCAATACCGGCACAACCGGGGGATTGTGTGCGGTTTTTCTCAATCAAGGCGCTGGATCTGGTGTCAGTCAACAAAATATTGTTGCCAACAACACGATCTTTGGAGGTGTTTCCTCTGTATACTATTGGACGGGTCCGCCGCATTACTTTGATATCACAAACAATATTGTCGCCGGCAATACGAGCTATAATATCTTTGATCGTATTGCGGATGATGGCACAATCACCTACAATAACAACCTCTATGATTCTATCACTGGCAATAAATTCGCATCCGGCGGTATTATAAAAACCTTCCCCCAATGGCAATCCCTCGGCTTTGATACCCACTCCTTCGCTCCCGC
>CAYRUU010000054.1:0-3142 GCA_964427825.1 uncultured Micavibrio sp. | reverse complement strand
GAGTAGAATCGGTAGATGGGCTTTTGTTCCACTGCACGTACTGTAACAGTGCGTGTTTTTGTTGTGGTATTACCATCTTTGTCCGTAACGGTGTAGGTAAAAACATACGCACCGGGCACTGCGGTGTCTATAGTTCCTTGTATGATGATGAACACAGTGAGATCACCGTCTTGCGCATCGGTGGCAGTGACGCTTTCTTTTGAATCAAATGCGTGCCCTTGGGTGATCGTGATGTCAGTGGCACCATAGATCAAAGGAGGCGATGACCATGTTGTGGATGCCGACTCTTTAAATGGACCACTTTTCAACATAGCAATCTGATTTTGATCAAGCCGAGAATAGAGGTAGACGGAAGTGGAGCCTGGCCATCGCCTTTGATTATAGTCAATCAACTTTTTGAGAAGCATGGCATCTCTGGGAACAACAGCACCTTCCGCATTTTTCGTATAGTTTCCTAATACCTTAATAAAACGCTCCTCCCTATCAATCAAAGAGCGCGCCTTTTCAAAATACACAGAAAAAATCCTTTCTCCATAACTGGAATCAAAAACAAGATCAACGAGATTTTTTTGAAGCCAATAAATGGGATTGCGTGCATAGGGAGAGAAGCTGAGCGTGGGAAAGCCAAGTCTATGAAATCCTTCGCCGGCGGGTGCATACGCGGAAATCACAATATGTGGCTTTACCGCCTTCACCCTGTCGCGTATATCTCGCAAGAGAGCCTCCATGGCATCTGCCTGCCAATGATAAAAGGCATCTGGTATTGCTGATAGACTGCTATAGTTGACATCCTCCAAAAGATTGCGACCGGTTTTTTGAAAGTAATCATCCTGACAATACTGTGTCACACAAAAACCCCCTGTTCTGACGTAATCAAGACTGATCCCATCAACGTCATATTTCGTCGCCACCTCCACAATCATGTCCGCCATATACTTTCGAAATGCCGGATTGTGAATATTATAGAAACCAGCAATCGCCCCATCTTCACCGGCAGCCCACTCGGGATATTTATTCCAATGTTTCAAGCCAACAGTAAACCATGGATGCACTTCAATGTCATTGGCATGTGCTTTTGTAATGAGGTCTGCAAACGGATCAGCACCACCGCTAAAGTATGTGACAAATCTCGCATCCAGATCCTCAAGGTCGGAAGCCCACTTCGCTCCCGAACCGTGCCATATTGCCGGCATGTACGCATTAAACCCCGCTTCACGAATTTTTCCAACTGTCGCATCAACACCGTGACAAAAAACTTTTTGATGTGTATAGTGTAGGTAAAGTTGTAACAGTATCACGTTATGATCTCCACACGTTTATGGTTTGTAATACGTATCACACTGTATCTTATCATTGGTATTGCCTGTGGTTTTAGATTGTTGACCTTTTTCACACTGGACTACACGCCGAAGCTTTTGGCGCAGCCTGTTCCAGGCATCCTTTTTGTTGATCGTCAATCCGTCAATAGTATGCCCTTGCCCGTAACTGGCTCCCTGACGTATCCCTTCTACACAATCTCCGATGCCATTGCAGCAGCGGAGGGACCCACAACGATCATTGTGGCACCAGGCACCTACGAAGAACGCATCACACTGAAAGACAACACGATCCTCTACGGCACAGGTGAAGCATCTAACCGCTTATCCGCTGTCACCATCACTGACGATCCCGCACTTCTACGCTTCCCTCTTACCACAGCACACAACACCGCCGTTGTTAATATCCATGTGGACGGCGGGCGCGATGCGGTTATTGTGCCCTATGGCACACACACGCGTATTTCACGCGCCGTCATCTCCAGCGCATTGGAATATGGTGTGCTTATGGGCGGTAAGAAGGACCGTGCACAAGATACGGAAAATAACCGTGAAATGGAGCAGTATGATGTCTTTCAGCCACACGATCGTGATGCATCCATGGTAGATCTCATTCCGGAGGATCGCGCCACGTCTCTCACCATCACAAACAGCATGATCGTCCACAATGCCAAACAGGGACTCTATTTACGTGATGGCTTTTTCGCAATGCACGGATGCCTCGTGGAAAACAACGGCGAAGAAGGTATTGACCTTCACCCACACACCAAGTCCATCATTACCAACACCATATCACGCGGCAATGGTGAAAGCGGACTGGAAACAGAAATCTACGATACCGATCTCACCGTGGAGAACAGCACATTTTCCAACAATGGCAAAAATGGCCTAGCCTTTCTCACATCCGTCGGCACAGGCACCGTAACACTGAACAATCTCACTATTACCGACAACGCCACCTACGGCATCCGTTGCGCACGCCACAAAAATTTCCCGCGCAGCCCGCGACCATTTTTTTCCTCTGTCATCACAACACACAACATCACCTTTGAACGCAACGGCACAAGCGACATTGCATCGCCCTGTAACGATTTTTAGAAAAAACACTTAGGGGTGATGATAAACGCGCGTGTAGTAGTAATTGACATCAGCAACCCATTTAGACACACTAGCATCCGTGTGTCCCTGACACGACGAACCGCACTTCCACACCACAACCATCTTCTGCGGCGTATCATACTTGCCGGCAATCAACTCCTGCACACGCGCAGCAACCGTACGCACAGCATCCTGCGGACTATCAAAACACGTGTGTCCGCCGGTTCCCATACGCGTACGCACCTGACGAAACCCCCAATAATTATAGCAATCATCTCCATTCAAGACTGGCGCCCGCTTGCCCCACGCACTTTCTTTCTTGGCAATCGCCACCAAAAATGCCGCCACTTGTGGATCTTCGTGCACCAAGTACGGCACCATCTGCGCCATCGGATATCCATAGAGCTCCACCGCAAGCTTGCGCGCCTGCATCGTGTCCGGACTGTACATGTGCTGTATCATAGCAACAGATGCATTCATACGCTCAACAGACGCGTCAATATCCTGCTTCGTCACATAAAGCATGATAGACGCGCCAAGAACAACGATATTGCACACAATAACAAAAAACAGTGTCATGTGGTCCTGCGATAAACGCACAAACCTGCCATCATACCACGCTTTCTTCTGTTGCTGTACCTTCTTACGTGCCATAAATACACAAAAAACGAGCTCTGCACCCGTTTGACGAACCTCTTATTCACTTCTATACATCTATTATAGCACAT
>CAYRUU010000053.1:0-3742 GCA_964427825.1 uncultured Micavibrio sp. | reverse complement strand
TTTCCCAAAGAGATACTTACACCGTACACACCGTCACTGTGGGATTATCTGTTCCGCTTCGGTCCACTCGTGATACCCGTCATTGTATTTGCGGCGTGTTACGAATTGTGGCGCAGGTACGGCAAAGATCCGCAATTTACCAAAACAGTAATTGTGCAGTATGAACCGCCGAAAGATCTGTCGCTTCTGGAGATGGGATTTGTGATGACAAAAGGCACAATGAACAATCGCTTTATTACGGCGGAAATTATCAGTTTTGCATCACGGGGTCTGTTGACGATTACGGAGCAGCCGAGTAAAGTTGCATTTATTACACTCCATAAAGACTATGAGTTGCGGCGCACAAAAAGCGAAGCGGAGAAAACACTGACGCGTGCCGAGTGGAAAATTTTGGACAAGATTTTTGAGGAGGGGAATACGGTGCTATTGTCATCACTGAAAGACAATTTTTACAATGTGTTGTCGGATGTGACGGAAGAGGTGCGTGATCAAGTGGAGCAAAAGAAATTGGTGGCATCGGAGGGTATCGCATATCGTACAACAATGTGGGCGCTTGCCGTTTTTGCAAGCATTGGCGGTATGGCAGTTGTCAGTGCATTAGGTGGGAGTGTGTGGATGATTCTGTCAGTGTTTGCGTCTGCCGCCATCATTTTTGCGTTTTCGTGGATTATGCCAAAACGTATGGAAGAGGGTGCAAAAATGAATTGGCACATTGAGGGTTTCAAGTTGTTTATGGAAACCGTCGATAAGGACCGCGCGAAGTTTTATGAAGATCAAAACATTTTTGAAAAGTTTCTGCCGTATGCTGTGTTATTTAATATTACCAAGAAGTGGATTGCGCGCATGAAAGAGATTTATGGTGCGGAATACCTTGCCAGTCATGCGCCGGCATGGTATGTTGGTGCAACGCCGGGGGCGTTTGACATAGATCATTTTTCTTCCGCAGTCACGAGCTTGTCGCAAAGTATTGGCAACAATACGTCCAGTCCGTCGGGATCCGGCGGGGGTGGCGGTGCCGGCGGCGGTGGTGGTGGCGGCGGCGGAGGAGGTTGGTAATCGCGCCACAAACACGACACAGTGAAATAAAATGTGAGGTTTGCGTGTACTACACTATAAGGACACGGATTGTGTGTGCATGTTATGCAAGAATGTGGGGTAATTTGCAACGTCGGGTGAGCTTATGTATTCGGATGTTGATGTTGTCAAGTCGCGGACCAATATCGTTGACCTTGTGGGTGCATATGTCCGGCTGACCAAAGCCGGTAGTCGCTACAAGGCGTGTTGTCCGTTTCATCAAGAAAAAACGCCGTCGTTTATCGTTAATGAGGATCGGCAGACGTACCACTGTTTTGGATGCGGACAGGGTGGCGATATCTTCAGTTTTGTCATGGAAATGGAAAGCATGGGATTTCGGGAGGCGTTGGAACTACTTGCTGACAAGGCAGGTGTGGAATTGCAAAAAAATCCGTCGCGCGCTGCAGGTGGTGACGCCAAAAAGAAGATGTATGACGCTTTGGAAAAGGCGGCAGCGTTTTATGAAAAACAGCTACATGATGGACATGGGCGCGATAGGGTTTTGCCATATTTGCGCGAACGCGGTATTCCTGATGCACAAATCAAAAATTTTCGCCTAGGTTTTGTGCCAGAAGGATGGGATCACCTCGCAACATTTTTGCAGGCACAGGGCGTGCAGATCAACACAGCTATTGCTGCAGGGCTATTGATTCAGAAAGAGAGCGACGGCGGCACTGCACAGCGCACACGCACGTATGATCGTTTTCGCAACAGAATCATGTTTCCAATCCGTGATGCTCTGGGACGTGTAATCGGATTTACGGCGCGGATACTACCTGGCGATGACACGCCGGCCGGCAAATACATCAACACGCCGGAGACGCTGCTCTATCGCAAGAGTGCGGTATTGTACGGTATTGACGTAGCAAAACAGGCGATCAAAAAGCAGGATTGTGCGGTGATTGTTGAGGGGAATATGGATGTGATTGCTTTACACGGGGTGGGCATTGCGCATGCCATTGCCGTGTCCGGCACGGCGATGACGGAGCAGCACATTGCGGCGATTTTACGCTATACCAAAAATGTCATTTTATTTTTTGATGCCGACGACGCTGGCAAGGCGGCGGCGCGCAAAAGCGCCATGGCGTGCTTGCGCGACGACCTCCACGTGCGCATGGTGATGCTCATGGAGGGTAAGGATGCCGCGGAATTGGCGCAACATGACACGGAGCAATTGCGCACGCGCATCACCGACGCGCCGCACGCGATTGATGTGTTCACGCGCATTGCGGCGCAGACACACGACCTTGCGGATCCGCACGGCAAGCGCATGGCAATTGACGATGTGGCGGCAGTTGTGGCACAGGTGGCGCATGACATTGAGCGCGAGGAGTGGGTGCAGAAGTGTAGTGCACAGCTGGATGTGGATGAGGATTTGTTTCGCGCAGCAGTGCACAGCGAGCGACCAGGTGCACCACCACCAAAACCGATTGTCCCCGTGGCGCGTGCGCCAAAGCCCACGGAAGAACTGTCACAGATCCAGCGCATCTTTCGTTCCATTATTTTGATGATGATCGCTTATCCGCACGTGTGGGAGCACGTGTATAAAAATCGCAATCGCTACGGACCGCTTGTACAACAACCAAATATTGCCGAATTGCTACGTGAGGGACCGGATATTGGATTTTCTGTAGGAGATTATGTACAAAAAGATGAACGCCGCGCCACACTGTATACGGCGGCACTGCGGATGCAGCAAAACTATGAAGCGCAACGCGAAGACGGCGGTAGTCCCATCAAAGACACAGAAACCTATATCGCCGTGGCGATGGAGCAGTTGCAACAGCGCAAGCTGGATCAACTGTTGGAACAGATGCAAGAAGCTGAGATGGCGGGTGATACGGATGCCAAGCGGCGATTGCTGCGGCAAATCACAGACTTGACGCAACAGCAAGACGTATCATTCATCACAGAACCGTAATTGCGAAAAAATAATATCTTTAATCATTACAACCATGGCAACCAAGAAAGCAACAACCAAAAAGATAGCGAAGAAAACGACGGCACGCAAAGCTCCTGTCAAAAAAACGGCGGCGAAAAAAGTGACCAAAAAAGCCTCTACCAAAAAAGCGGTTGCTACAAAGAAAAAAACCGCGACGAAAAAAGTGTCGAAAAAACCGACCAAGAAAGCAACAACCAAAAAGATAGCGAAGAAAACGACGGCACGCAAAGCTCCTGTCAAAAAAACGGCGGCGAAAAAAGTGACCAAAAAAGTCCCTGCCAAAAAGCACGTGACAAAATCATCACAGAATGCTGATGGCATCCATGGTGTGACGGAGGAGTTGGAGATGCTTATGAAGCGCGGTAAGCAGCGTGGTTTTGTGACAGAGGATGAAATTATGCATGCTGTGCCGGATATTGAAAATGATGTGACGGAATTGGAAGCATTTTACGATGCATTGGAGAGCTATGGCATTGCCATTGTGCATTCGGATGACATTTTGCATGTGGATGCGGAAGAGGGGGATATTGCACGCGGTCGTACGCAAAGCAAGCGCATCCAACAACAGAAAGACGTGCTTTTGGTAGAAGAGGCGACGGCAAGCGAAGGCAACACGGCGGATTTAGTGCAGATGTATTTAAAAGAAATCGGGCGCGTGCCACTTCTCACAACAGAGGAGGAGGTTGCTGTGGCAAAGGCTGTCGCTAACGGTGATGAGGCGGCACG
>CAYRUU010000052.1:0-3827 GCA_964427825.1 uncultured Micavibrio sp. | reverse complement strand
CCATTCACCATCGGCAGATCCGTCATTACTGCATGCAGATCGGTTGTTGATTTGAAAGCAGAATTTTCCACCGTCAATATAGAGGCGATAACCTTCACCGGAGTCACCGCCCTCACCCTCCCATCGCGATACGATTGACTGCACAACCCCATGAACGGCGTCTGTTGCCATATCCCTCTTCACCCAAGCCGACACTGTCATGCCATTATACATCAAAAGCCCGTCGGCATCATGCTGCACGCAATTGATGCGATTTTCCGGGCAGTTGTTTTCCACATGAAGAGTAAGATAGCTCACTAAATTCGAAAGTGCACCAAATTTCAACGCCATCCCCGGCTCAACGCCACCACTGACACTAGCAGTGCGCACAATGCCATTCGTCCACATACCACGAATATCTTTGTGTTCCGATGGTTTCATGCCTGTTACATCGTTTGCGAGAATCGGCAAAATATATTGATCCGATGATGTGGGACATGTGCTGGTCTCTTGCACGTCGTATTCTTTACCACTAAACGGATCGGTAATTGTAACGTTTTTGTCGCTGTTCTTGCGGCGGCACAACTCCATGGCATGCCGGTTGCGTGAAAAATCTTGCGCAATATACGCTTTATGATCATTAACGTGACTGTAGACAATGGACATGTATCGCCAATCCTCAAACGGCCAGTGCGCCACAAGTCCTCGGTCGGAACTGCCGCGTAGTTTCACAAAAACTGCACGAACGGCATTATTTTGATTGCCAACCACTTTAAAGCGATCAATGGACGACAGCAAGGCACCACAGTCGTCAATTGGCACAAGCTCCTCACTGGCGCCAATTTGCTCCGTGTCAGTATTGATATCAACTGTACCCCACCCGGACTGTCCAATAGCCTTTGCCAATTCCGTTTCCTGATAGGCGGTGATAATAAAACGCGTTGACGTGTCACCTATGGTTGCAATATTGCCTACAGCTCCTCCAACACAACACGTATACGTCTCATCGTCGTATAACCTGCCGATATTTATTGCTACATCATTGATCGTGCCGTTGGGACCAACATCCTTGTAAAGCTGCTGCAAAAATTCTTCCATGCCCTTATCGGAGTTCTGAAATGCCACAGAGGAATTGACGGAAATATTGGAACTGCGACGGTTAATCAACGTCACTGCAGCAACAGACAGTGCCGCCGTCAGCACAAACGCCAAAATCAGCAATGCAAAAATCACAATAGATCCTTTTCGATGGGGCTGCTTCATAACACAAATACTGTAAATAACTTAGATGATTTTAAAAACTCAGATCCGGCGGATAGTCACGTAATGCCGTTGTCGTTTGAATAAAGACTGGTCGCACCTCGTTCCTATTCGGTCGATCGGCTGGCCACACGCGCAAACTGATTGTCGCACGACCCATTGTATCCGTTTGGCGAGAACCGAACTCGTTTTGATAGCGCGTGGGTTGCACGCGATAACCCACTGACACATCGCCGCTGGTCAATCGTGCCTTATGATAACGTGGATTTCCCGGTGTATAAATAGCGCCATTTAAGCAATTACCCACTCGATCATAAGCAATAGATGTCGGTGCATTATTTGCTAATGCATCTGTATCATATGGGTTATTACCCACTTCTTCCACAATCAGTGCAAATAGTTCACCATGATCGCTATTGACAATCCACGGCTGCAACGACAAACGTATACACAAGTCCTGCGAAAAGTCATAGAGAATCAGTGGTTCATCTTCCACAGCAATACTCCCATAATCATCGGCGTTATTTGATGGTTTTTCCAATGATGTTAATGGCGTTACGCCCTTACCGACGAGGGTCGCTGTGCGCAATGTTTTTCCGAGATAATTGAGTGCGAATTGTGCATTTTCAAGATCCACCTGTGCGGACCGTGCGTGTTTATACGCGCGCATCTGCGCGGCAAAAATTGTCACCAACGCTAAAATGACCATCAAAAAAATAAAGACAGCTATGATCATCTCCACCAGGGTGAATCCTTTATGCAACGTCTTTGTCATTATCATGTACCGCATATACTTCTGTACCTTAATCATAGTTTAACCACGACGTCAGCCGTGTTTGTGCAAACGAGCATCCTTGTCCAATTTTGCACCATGACTCTACGTTTTCTATTGCTCCAATTTCCTCAAATGTCATTTTACCAAACATCACCACGCTTGTAATATTAGCAATCAGCTGATCACCAGACAGGCTTGTCGCATCAGCTGGTGAACCATCACTCATAGCGTATTCCACGTAGACACGACGACTGAACGGTGTAGCCATAGTATTTGCACCCTGCACATGACTATAGAGACCCGTATCCGCATTGAGAAAGATCGCACCACTGTTACCGCCAGACGCACCGCTACATTTCATTGGATTGCCACTAAATTCCCAATCCACCGTACAATATCCGGCGGACACACTATGATTGATGGAGGGGAATAGTTGTTCAAACGCCTTACAGCGACTACGCCCTCCATTTCCACAATCCGTACGCGTTACATTATTGTCACGCACATTGCGCATAAGCTCCGCACCCTCTTGCGCAAGCATCGTCCCAATAACAGCGCGCGTACTGTCATTTGTTTCCGTCACGCCACGACCAGTGAGATAAATCACATCTATAATACCCACCAATAAAATGAACATCGCCACAAGCACTTCAGCAATGGAAAATCCTCTCATGTTCATATGTAGTAACGATAAAATTCACTATTTACGGTGTCCCGCCAAAGCCAAAATGGCATTGTTTGAGGACATTCTCTGCATCCTCTGCAAGCACCAATCCAATCTCTTCCATCAGCCCAGTGGAGTGCACGCAGATGCGATATGCCATTGCAGGATCTGTGAGGCTTGTTTCATTACGATCAACGATCTCAATGATTGTGCCACGACTAAGACTATTGAGACTAACGCCTTCCCACGTCTCCACACCAAGATCATCAAGGTATTTACCATACGGCACGGTAAAAACGATATGTGCCATACCGCCACCATTGGCTTGTTGCACATTACCATCTTTTGCCACATTAAAAACATTGATCTTCAAGTTGCGTTGCGACAAGTCCTGCACAGTAATTTCCCGCGTATATACGCTGTCGTTAAACACTGTATCATTACCACATCCTGTGTTCAGTGTACGAAACGATCCGCGCATTTCAAAGACGCTGCCGTTACTCCTAAACATCATGGCGCACGGCAATTCATCAGCAACAAATTGCTTGCCAGTCAAAGCGTTGTTTTGTGTTTCCCGAATCATCGCAGTGATTTCACGCCCCGCCGCCTGATACTTCTTGCGCTCCCGATCCTGCATCGACATCACCAACATCACGACTGTCATGATCATGATGATGGCAATCACAACAATCATTTCCATGAAAGAAAAGCCGCGATGATTTTTGAATGAAAAAGCCATGCTCTTTTGTTTTTAGTTGATCACATCAAGTATACCACATCTCCCCACAATGCAACAAGGTGCCTGTGGATTAGAATATTTCCGCCCCCTATCATTCCGACATAGAAATCTCGCACAAAGACACTGCCACACACAGTAGACTTGGCATGACAAAGAATTTTACCCGTCACACTCCCAAAAAATCAAAGTGGACGCCGCTGTGCACAAGCACAAAAGCCGTGAGTGCGCCAATGATGAGGAAGGGACCAAACGGCACGGCGGACTTCATCGTGGCGCGTTTGAGGAGTGTGAGCCCAATGCCATACACCGAACCAATACAAAACGCAATGAGTAGCGCGACAAATGTCCCAACAGGACCGCACAGAAGCCCTACGGCAATCGCTACAAACGCATCACCATAGCCCATCCAC
>CAYRUU010000051.1:0-3946 GCA_964427825.1 uncultured Micavibrio sp. | reverse complement strand
TAACTGCCAATGAAGCCGCCTGTGGCACGCATTTCGTGATTATTTTGGAAAATGAGCAAATACGTGCGCGGTCCGTTTGCCCCCAAGACATCTTCAATAACGGCGCGCGACGAATGCATCTGTTCCAACGATGCCTCCACATGCGGCAAGAGATCCGCCACGCGCGAAAACATCTCACGATACTCCTGCGGCACATCCTCAAAGCGCACGCGGTCCATGTGCGACCGCGCCGACCGCACATCTGTGTACGCCACATCCATACGATCCGCAATTGCCCGATAGAGTGCCAAAAAAGAAATGTGGATGCCGTCGGATGCCGTGAGATCCGCACCATGCTCCATCACCTGCGGCACAATACTGTGGAGTTCCTTTGCCGCATGCGTAAGCGCTGCACCCGCCTGTACGATGTGATCACCGCTTGCAAGCCGCGACGCACCAGGAACGAACTGTGACAAAAACGTCACCACCGTCCCCATGCGCCCAATCTGATCGGACGCCGTGGCAAATGCGGCATAGGCGTGATCCAAATCCTCCTGCGATGCCGTGAAATCTTTTTGGTTCATGCTTGCCATCGCCATTTTCAACGACGCCACGGCATCATGCCCGGCGTCGTCAATCCGCGTCTTCACAGCAAACGCCGTCCCCACAAACGCAACACCCACCGCAAGCGCCAACACCACACCCAAAACCACCGTATAGCGCCGTGAGATATTGTGGAACACCAGCATACTCTCGTGGCGGAAAATGGGAATGTCGCGTAAGGAAAACCCGTCGCGCGGCGTGATACGCGTACCGCCGATACGCGCAGTGTAGCGCTGTTGCGACGTATGCACCGCTGCGCGCCGGCGACGCGACAATCCATAGATACGTGTTTTTTTGCGCGTTGTCTGCGGGGCGCGAAACGCTGGCGCCACAATACGCCGATGTGGTTCCCACGCCGTGCGGATACGCGAGCGCGTATATGACATTTTTTGTGACGCATCTTTTTGCAATGCCGTTTCTTCCTCCACAAAAACCGCCTCTGCAACCTCTTTGACAGGCGCAGTGTCGTGGGATGTATCATGCACATACGAGCGCATAAGCTTCTGTTCGTGTGTGTCATCCGACTCGCTGTAGCACCGGTGATAGGCTGCGCCTTGCACATACGGGCGTCCAATCTGAAAAGATGACGACAAATCAGTATCATCCGTCGTATCATGAAGTGGCAACGCAGCAAGCGGTGTGCCGATCACGTGTGCGCCGTCTCGCGCATGATGTGTATTGTGGTGATGTCGCCGTGTGCGCATAAACTACGTGTGCAAAATAGACATATAGATCTCATAGACGGTGCGCGCCATACGTTTCCAACTGAACCGCTGCGCATTATGAAAACCAGCAACAATCAAACGAGTACGTAAGGCAGGCTGTGTCGCCATGGTATTCATGGTGCGCGCAAACACCGTGGCACTGCGCGCATCACAAAACAACGCGCCCTCATCAGAAAGCACTTCGCGCATGCACGGGTGATCGTGCGACACGACAGGCACTTTCAGAAGCTGCGCCTCTAGCGGCGGCAATCCAAATCCTTCATAAAGCGACGGAAACACGAACATGGTGGCATGCGCATACAACTTCCACAAGAGTGTGTCTTCCACGGTATGGAGAATAACGACATTGCTAATGACATTGTCGGCAAGGTATTTCCGCAGCTGCGCATAAAAATAGTCATCTTTGCCCACCAATACCAACTGCCGCAATGCACCGCCACCACGATGGTGCATGGCAAATGCCTCCACGAGCGTCACAAGATTTTTGTGCGGATAGGCATTACCTACATAGAGTGCATACGGTTTGGTGATACTGTGGCGCTTGAGCATATCGTCATCACCGGGTTGCAGAGACGCGTGTAGGACTTCCGCTGCTTCATAGGCAATGTCAATTTTTGTCTTTGCAGATGGATACATGGCGCACACATCATCGCGTGTAAACCGCGACACGGCAATCACCCGCGCAGCGCGCGCAATTGCCGATCGGATCACAATGCGATAGGCGATGAACTTCATCCAATACAATGGCGCGCTGCGCGTGGATGCCTTTCTGGTTGGATGGCGCAAAAGGATGAGATCATGGATCGTGACAACGAACTTCTTGCGATAAAGGAGTGGCACATTGAAATGCGGAAAATGCATGAGGTGACACCGATATTTATAGAGTGTTAACGGAAAGCGGAGCTGCTCGCCGAAACTGTACCACGCATAGTCTGCCACCACTTTAGTGAAGTGCGGATTGCGCGGTGTATAGGCATCAAAATTATCTCGCCGCAAAAAAATGACATAGTCATTGTATGTGTCAATCGTCTCCAAGTGTTCAATGAGTTTTTGCGTATAACGACCCAAGCCCTTGCTTTCCGGGCCGAAAAAACGCGCGTCAATTCCGATACGCATAGCTGTTTTTCATTAAGAAAGATCACCAATACCCTCCCTCTGCCTACTGTACCGCATTCTCGTCCATTGTACCACAGTCACTCTCTATGCGCGGGATATAGTTTGGCGGCGTTTCCTCACAACGGTCCACAATGCTATGAAGATAAAAAGCGCAATGAGTGCAAGAACAATACCACTTGCTGTTGGTATATCCCATGCAAACGAACCAGCAATCCCCAACCACACGCCAACAACACCATAAAGCACGCTCAAAAGCGTATTTGCGCGAAAACTTTTCGTGGAGTGATGCGCCGTCAAAACAGGAATCACCAAAAGTGCGCCAATAAGCAATCCGCCGATCACACGCAGCCCCACAGCGGTGATGGCAGCAATCATCAAAAAAAAGGTGATCTCCACTGCCGTCGCATAGCGCAGTCGTGTGCGCGCATAGAGTGGATCAAACACTACCATCACCAAATACGGCCACAATGCAACGCATAGCACAATAATCCCTAGCGTTACAGCACTATACATCACAACATCGGTAGTCGTCATGGTGAGGATAGAACCAAACAGAAAAGCATCAAGGGATACCGTCGCATTTTTTGCCGCATGTGCGGCGAGAAGCGCCACCGCCAAACCCCCGGTCAAAAGCAACATTGCCACAGCGTCCGCTGCGCGCGCATTGCGTCGCACCAGCGCCCACAAAAGAAGTGCCGTTACCGCCACAACAGCAAACGCGCCGAGTAGCGGCTGCACACCAAAGAGAATACCCATACCCACACCGGCAAGTGCCGTATGTGCCAACACTTCTGACGCCACCGACTGCCGCGCCGCAACGACAAAGTTTCCCAAAATCGCCGACGCCACAGCCGTCATCGTTCCCACAATCAGCGCTGCGACAATAAAATCATGGTGAAAAAAAGACATCATAGAAGTCGTTATTAGTCGTTATGATGGTGATGCATCGGCACGCAATTCGTGCACGACGAGTCATCCACAATGCAATCCAATGCCGTGGTGGTGCTTGCGACGCCGACGGGGTGACACCCCTTATGCAACGTCTTGTCCAAACACAGTACTATATCGGCACTCTGTGTGATCCGTACAACATCATGCGACACAAAGAGGATGGTTGTGCCATGTGTCTTGTTGATGGTAGAGAGGAAGGCGCGAATTTGCTCGCGCGATGCGTGATCCACGCCGCTCAGCGGCTCATCCACACACAAGATGTCGGGCATCGTCACAATAGCACGCGCAATCAGTACGCGCTGCTTTTGTCCGCCAGACAGCGTGTGAAAACTCTGCGTGCGCATGGCGGCGGGCAGTCCGACATGACGCAGTGCGTCCATAATGGCACCGCGCGTATGCACGTCACGACGATGTCGTGCCACGCCCATCGCCACCACCTCATCAACAGAAATCGGCACCTGATCCGGCAAGACATACTGCTGCGGCACATAACCCATCCGTAAACCCTTGGCAATAGTCACCGTGCCATCAGTCGGTGCATCCAACCCGAGGAGAATTTTAAGAAGTGTTGT
>CAYRUU010000050.1:2055-4031 GCA_964427825.1 uncultured Micavibrio sp. | reverse complement strand
TCAATCCCGACGCTGTGCCGGACGTATTGGCGCACGAAGAACATTTTGCACTATTCATACCGCACAGAGAGTTGACAATGGTGTCGTTTGTATCGCATTCCGCCAATCGGTATGGTGCGGAGAAGTCACTCAAAGACATGATCCGCCACATGGTACCGCACGGTATTGTGCCGCATGTCATTTTGCCGGCGCACGGGTTTTTTGTGGAGGATTGTACAGATCTCCCGATCAGTTATGATGTGACGCCGCTGCCGTGGAGCACGCGGGCGTTTACCGGTGACGAGCAATTCTATCGTAGTACGATTTTTCACGCGGCGATTGCGGTGGCGTCGCGCATTGCCAACGTCAATACCGATCTGGTGGTCACGAGCACATCAGTGATTGATGAAGGTGCGCTTGCCGCGCGGCTTTTGGGGATTCCACATATTTGGCGCGTGTCGGAGTTTGGGTGCGTGGAGCATGGGATTGTGTTTTTAGATGATATTGATGATCGCTTGCGTTTCATCACGGACATGGCAGATACGGTGCTGTTCAGTTCGCAGGCGTTGCAAACATACTATGAAGAACACATTGGACCATCTGCGAAATACGTTGTGGGTGGGGAAATGGTGGAGGTGTCGCCGCCATCGGCATCTACACGTCGCTTTTTTACGGATGAGGATGCGCTCAAGATTGTTGTTGTAGGCAATCTGGCGGAGGGCAAGGGGCAACATGATGCCGTTTCCGCCGTGGTTGTGGCGATCCGACGCGGGGCACGTGTGGAATTGGCGCTTGTTGGTGGGGAGGAAGATCGGGAGTATACGGCAAAGGTGCGCATGTTGGTGGAGAAAGAGGGTGTGGAGGCGCACGTGCATTTTGTCGGCTATGTGCATGCGGTGCGCGATGTGTATGATCAGGCGGATGTGGTGTTGACGTGTTCAGTCTTTGAGGGTTTTGGACGCACACCGGTGGAGGCGATGCTGTGTGGCAAGGCGGTGATCGGTGCGCGATCCGGCGCGACGCCGGAGCTGATACATGAGGGAGAGAATGGGCTTTTGTATGAGCCTGGTGATGTGGAAGAACTTGCGGCGCATATAGTGTATTGTGCTGCGCATCGCGACATGGTACGGCAGTATGGGAAAAACGGCAAGGCGTTTGTGGTGCGTGTGTTTACGGAGGACAACTATCATGCGACGCTGCAGCGCGTTTTTGCCGCGGTGCAGGCGTCGCGTCGCGGGACGATCACGGCGGCACTTGCCACACATGTGGCGGCAATGCATGCGAAAGGTTCTGTGATGGACCGCGTGCGCGAACGGGATGCAGTGATTACACGCATGCACCAATCGCCGTTTTGGAAGGCGAAAGAACTCTATGAACAAGTGCGTTTTGCTCTGACGCAGCCGCGGCGATTTGCGCGCAAATATGTGCGTCCGACGTCGCGTCTGCACAAGCGCGTCGTAAGGCTGCGTGCAAAAGCCAAACGCTACACCCATAAACTTCTCTATTTGATGCAGTCGTTTCTCCTTACGGTGAAAAACGAAGGTATGGTGCGCGGTGTGCGGCGGATGTACTACTTTGTCCGCTATGGCAAGGGTGTGGCGTCACAAAAGGAATACCGCGACTATCGCGAGAGGGACAACATCCCCGTGAACATGACAGATCTTGCGGCGCACGTGAGCGTGACGGACGATGCTGTGGCGCCCGTGCCGACGTTGCCGCATCCGGTTGATGTGATTGTCCCCGTGTACAACGGCTATGACTATCTTGCGCCGCTGTTTGACGGTATCATGCGCAATACCGACATGCCATTTCGGTTGATTGTGATTGACGATTGCTCTACGGACAAGCGTGTGGCGGCGTTTGTGGCAGATCTGCCCGCGCGGTATCCCGCTGCGGAGATTGTTGTGGAGCGTCATGCGGAAAACAAGGGCTTTGTCCGCACGGTCAACGAGGGGATGGCGCGAGCGCGGACGCACTTTGTACTACTCAATACCGAT
>CAYRUU010000050.1:1543-2045 GCA_964427825.1 uncultured Micavibrio sp. | reverse complement strand
AAGATGACACGGTTGCCAGCGCTACACCGATGACTAATGCCGGCAATGTCTTCAGCTTTCCGACGACTCTCAAAGACAATCCCATTTTTTGCGACCTGCCTGTGCAGGATGTGGATCGGTTTTTCCGTCGTCTTGCAGTGCGATCATGGGTGCCTGTGCCGACGGGCATGGGATTTTGTATGGCATTTAATCACAACGTCGTCGCGCACATTGGATCGTTTGACGCCGAGACGTTTGGGCGCGGGTATGCGGAGGAAAATGATTGGTGTCAGCGCGCGCAGTGCAAAGGCTTCAGCAATGTCGTGGTGCCCAATCTCTTTATTTATCACAAGCACGGCGGATCGTTTTTGCCCAAGGAGAAGCGTGAACTTTTGGCGAGGAACTTGCGCATCCTCAACGATCGCTATCCTGGATATGATGCGGCGGTGCAACGATACATTATCGCCGATCCACTGCGTGGTGTGCGCGAACTTCTGGTGCTGTGGATTGCCGCCAATCTGTG
>CAYRUU010000050.1:0-1533 GCA_964427825.1 uncultured Micavibrio sp. | reverse complement strand
GGCCATCCTGGGCTTAGGCAATCTTGGTCCAAAGCCAGCCATGCCCGTGATGGAGGGAAAGGCGCTATTGTTTAAGCAGTTTGCTGGCATTGATAGCGTGCCGATTGTACTCGATGTTCATACCACGGATGAGATTGTGGCGGCGGGAGATGCGGCGGTGGTGCTTAGTTACAATGTGACGCAGCAGATTTATCGCCTGACGTACTTTTTCGGCGCGTATCGAGGTAGTTTTGCGGCGCAGACGATGGAGGAATTTTTGTGGGTACTGGAGGAGATCCCTATCCATGATGTGATTGTCAGTCAGTGTGTTTCCTATCCCGATACACCTGCCTTTTTGACGTTGATCGCGGCGCTTACTGTGCGCAAAAAGGCGCGGAGTACGTTTTTGGTACATGATTTTTATGCGGTGTGTCCGAGCTTTAATTTACTCAATGATCGCGGTGTGTATTGCGGTGTGCCAAAGGATGTGGACGTGTGTATGCGGTGTTTGGCGCGGCAAAAACGCAGTTCCTTTATGTATGGTGACACGAAAGACGTGCGTGTGTGGCGCACGGCATGGGGTGCGTTTTTGCGCGATATGGATCGCATTGTGTGTTTTTCGCAGTCGTCCAAAGAGATTATGATGCGTGCCTATCCCGCGATCGCTGATCGCATCACCGTCACACCACATGCAGTGCGTCACATCACAACACAACCGAAGATTGCGCCAAAGACCGCTGGACAGAAGTTGGTGATCGGCGTTTTGGGCGGTATCAATTATCAAAAAGGTTCGCATATTGTGCGCGATATGGTGCGTGAGATTGAACGGCGGCGTTTGCCGGTGCACATTGTTGTGATCGGGCACCTGGCACTCAAGATGCGCAGCAGAGCATTGACGGTTCACGGTATTTTTCAGTCGGGGGAGATTGTGCCTCTCACGGAGCGCTACAACGTGGATGTATTTGTTATTCCGTCCATTTGGCCAGAGACGTTTTCCTATACGGCGGAGGAGGTGATGAAGATGCATATGCCGCTTGCGGTATTTGATCTTGGTGCGCCGGCGGAACGTGTGCAGAGCTATGACAAGGGTATGATTGTGCGTGAGATGACGGCAACAGCAATGCTGGATCAGATATATCGTCATCAACAGCAGTAGGGTGGTGTGGATAAGTACGCTACACGCCGGAGAAAGTAGTATGTTGCAAAAATGTTTTTCATGTTACAATTAAAGAAAGAGAAACACCTGTGGCACGAACAAGTGACATTTCTCCTTATTTGTAAATACAAGGCCCTATGAAGCAAATACCAAGATCTATACAGTATGTATTTTCCATGTTTGCGCTGTGCAGTGCAGTTGCTTTTTTTCCGCACACAGTGCACAGGCACAATTACAAGAAGTCCGTTTGACGACCGGCAGTCTTGCGGAATACAACCCGTCTCTTACAATGAGAGCGGAACCGGGAAGTTCAATATCTATGTCTATGACATTCTCACAAAAACAGAAGTGAAGATAACGCAAAATACAGTAACAGACTTGCGGGATGTGACGATTTC
>CAYRUU010000049.1:0-4168 GCA_964427825.1 uncultured Micavibrio sp. | reverse complement strand
TTGATTGTCTGTGGTGTTGATGTAGTTGTCTGCGGTTTTGCCATTGAGTCGTTCTGCATTAATGGCTGATCCTGTGGGTGTGATGGTTCTACGTGGGGTCATGGGGGTATTAGTGCCGATTTGGATTTCTAGATAGTAGTCTTGATTGAAATCTAGTGTGAGAGGATTGTCTCCAGTTTCTCCGAGGGTAGTGTGAAAGATACCTTTTGTGATGGTGAGGGTTTTTGCTTGTTTTGTGGTGCAATCTCCTCGTGCGGTCCAGAGACAGTTTCCGTTTGTCGGTGCGTCATAGATGGAGAGGGTGAAGGTGTAGGTGCCGTCTGCGACGGGGATGTTGTTTGTGTCTGTGAGTTTGCCGTGGTAGATGAGTTGGGGGGTGGGGGCGGCGGTGGTAAAGTGGGTAAAAAGAAGCATGCCAAAAATAGCGGCAAGCACACCAAAAAACCATTTTCCTGTACAGATGCAATCTCTCCGAATCAACATATATTGTACCTTTTATTTTTGTTCTCGTACTATACCACAATTTTCTCAAAAGTGTATGGGATCGGCAATCACCTTAACGCAAAAGCTCCACCAAAAGCCGTACGGGCGATCCCTTGGCGCCCTTGGCAAGTTGTTCGTCAAACACCGTCGTCATCGTCGGCGCAATATCAATATGCATCCAATTTTTCACATAAGGCTTTGCAAAATGTTTCAAAAACATCGCCGCTGTAATCGCCCCGCCGAAAGATTCAACGCCGTGCGTACGCATGTTGGAAAGATCGCCGTGAATGCCCTTGATCTCCGGTGCATATTCATCCCACACCGGCAAGCGCCACACGTCATCCCCTGTGGTCACACCGGCGCGTACAACAGCATCCGCCATAGCGTCGTTGTCGGTGAAGCACGCGCTCACGCGCTCACCCAGTGCAACTATAGACGCACCTGTCAATGTCGCCACAGCAATCACCCGCGCCGGCTTGTAGCGCGCGGCAAACGCCAATGCATCCGCAAGAATCAAGCGCCCTTCCGCATCGGTGTGTCCAATTTCCACATACGTCCCGTCCATCATGGTAATAATATCTCCCGGACGCATACTGGATCCGCTTGGCATGTTTTCCACGGCGGGAATGAGTCCGATGATCTGCTGCGTGCTCCGCAGCTTCGCCGCGGCAATCATCGCCGCCACAACCGCCGCCCCGCCGCTCATATCCATCATCATCTCCATGCCATACGGATGCGGCTTGGTGTCAATGCCGCCACTGTCAAATGTCACACCCTTACCAACAAGCACTGTCGGCTTCTGTGTCGCTGCACCACCCCGATATTCCAAAATCATAAACCGCGACTGCAGCGCGCTTCCTGATCCCACGGCAAGCGTGGCGTTCATTTTTCGCCGTCGCATTTGCTTTTCATCCAACACACGCAGTGTAATTCCTGTCCCTGCAATCGCCTTACGTGTCAGCGCCACAAGCTTCACAGGCGTCATATCTCCGCCAGGTGTGTTTGCCAAGTCGCGACAAAAATTCACCTGTGTCGCCACCGTCACGCCGCGACGCACATCACCACGATTGAGCGTCTTGTCCGCCTTGCGTGCAAGCACAACCACCTCATCCACATCCTTCCACCCACCTTCTGGCTTGGTCTTGTATGTGCGAAACGCATAGTCCGCCATATACACCGCCTCGGCGAAAATCTGACTTAAATTGTCCCCGATGTTGTCAAACGCCGTCGCCTCCGCCCAATCAAGCTCCACACGCGCAATCCCATTTTTGCGTGCCTCCTGGATCACCGACCGCATCAAGACAATCCACCCGCGCCGCGTCAGTGCATCCTTCTTCGGCGCGACAATCACCAACGTCTTCTTACCGCGCGCATCCTCCCGCACATGCGATGCTGTCGCCTTCGCATCAAACACCACGCGCACAAAATGTTTCCGTGACGTGTTTTTTTCGGTAATGGTAATTTTCATAGTGATAACATGATGGATAATCTCTATACACATCCTACATCTGTAACGCCTTGGCAAAAAAGCCCTCCAATTCCTCCACCGGCATAGTGGTTTGTTGCATCGTATCACGATCACGCACCGTGACAATGCCCTTCTCCACCGTGTCAAAATCAACCGTCACGGAATACGGTGTGCCAATTTCATCCTGCCGACGATACCGCTTGCCCACATTACCATTATCATCAAACTCGCACATGTAGCGCATTTTCAACGCATCATAGATGGCGCGCGCCTTCGCCACAAGCTCCGGCTTGTTTTTGAGGAGTGGAAACACCGCAACCTTCACCGGCGCCAACTGCACTGGCAAGCGCAACACGGTGCGCGTCTTGCCATCGCCAAGATCCTCCACCGTATACGCCTTGTCCAAGAACATCAAGAACAACCGCCCCAATCCCGCCGACGTCTCCACGATGTGCGGAATGAACTTCTCTCCCGTTTTTTCATCGGTGTAATCCAACGTTTTGCCAGAGTGCTTGCCATGCTGACTCAAATCCCAATCGCCACGCGCATGAATGCCCTCCACCTCCTTAAAGCCACCCAATGACCGGAAGTTATATTCAATGTCATACGCCTGCGACGCATAGTGCGCCAACTTGTCGTGCTCGTGCCATCGCAGCTCTTTGTCTGTCATGCCCAAGTCCTTATACCACTGCATCCGCATCGCCTTCCATGCATCATACTGCGCTTCCACAGCCGACGGGTGCACGAAATATTGCATTTCCATTTGCTCAAACTCACGCGTACGAAACACAAACTGCCGCGCCACAATCTCATTACGAAATGCCTTCCCCACCTGCGCAATACCAAACGGCACCTTCATCCGCGTGGAATCCAGTGTATTTTTGTACTCCAAGTAAATACCGCCACACGTTTCCGGACGCAAATACACCACATGCTCTTCACTCAAGACATCCGTCGGCGATCCCAAATTGGATTTTACCATCAGTGAAAATTGCTTTGCCTCTGTAATATCCGCCGATCCGCAATTGACACAGTGCAATTTCTTGTCCGCGCGCAGCTTGTCCAGCTGCTCGTTGATGTAGGCAATTGGCATCTTGTCGGCAACAATATCAAACTGCTCCAACACGTGATCCGCGCGCATCCGCGCCTTGCATGCGCGACAGTCAATCTGCGGATCGTCAAAACTCTCCACGTGTCCCGACGCCACCCACGTCGTGGGGTGCATAAAAATCGCACTGTCCAATCCCACCACATCATCGCGCAATTGCACCATATGCCGCCACCACGCATCTCGGATGTTGTTTTTCAAAAGCGTGCCATAGTGCCCGTAGTCATAGATCGCACTCAAACCGCCATAGATCTCCGACGACGGAAACACAAAGCCGCGCCTTTTGGTCAATGCCACCAAATCCTCCATAATGGTCTTGTTTTTTTTACTCATACCCTATTTCTTAAGAAATTACTCTAATACCGTACTCTTATAATTTTCTATTCCACCAGCATGTCTTATTTCCCGCTGCTCTTTCCAGTGAGCGTCCCGAATCATTTCCTCTGTTACAAAACTGTTCTTTTCACCCGTTCCCTGTGACAGAGAACCTTGCTCTTCTCGCGCCCTATCATGAATAACACCTCCAGACGGAATCCCAAACTTTTCAATGTCTTCTTGCTCACATTGTGCGATAATTTTATGCATCGCTGCCAATCCTATAACATAATCAACACCCTCCAGCGATTTTGCCTTCAGCAGCGCATCGGCAAATTCCTTATCACTCACGGTCTTTTTATGTCTCACTGCATCGGCAATCAACGCACGCACCTGTTTCTCAAAAGACGACCAACTCCCCCAGTGCTCCGCAACAATGCGATCTTGATCTTGTTGTGTCATATGTTTTTGATCTGCATTAAAAATAAAAACCCGTCCCAACACTACAAGGCGCATGCCTTCTTTTGTCAGGACGAGTTTCCCCGCGGTTCCACCTGTGTTTCCGAATGTTATGGTCGGACACCTCACAAATTGTCTGCCATTGCGCATGCCACCGCGCAACCAGAAAAGCCTACACCAACCCTACCACACCGCCGCACAAATGTAAAGTGTGTGTACATGCCGTTGCGTTTTGATTATACCATCGTCACCGCACACTGTGCCTCCAGAGGGAATCGAACCCCCATCTTGAGAACCGGAATCTCACGTTCTATCCATTATACTATGGAGGCATT
>CAYRUU010000048.1:0-4206 GCA_964427825.1 uncultured Micavibrio sp. | reverse complement strand
CTGCTCCGTGAGAGAGGGTGATGTTGAGGGTGTCGTGTTCGGAGGTGGAGGGGGAACGATAGAGGGCGTTTTTACGAACACACTCATCAAGATTCCACTGCCCCGTCAAAAAAGTGATGGTTTTATTCTTAATAATTTTGTCATAGGAACCCGTTGGTTCAATGGCATCCTTACACCCGGGTGAAAGCATGGCAAATACAGTTTGCTGTGTTGCGTCCTCATGTTTCGTGGCAACAGAATTCCTTCCCTCTACGACAACACCCACCTCATCACCTTCTTGATAGATCCATGTAAATTCCTTCAGGCCCACGCCTGTCACAAATTCTTCATCATTATCGGCAAGCGGCGTTGTGCGACTTGTACGCGGATCTAAACGAAACAACCGCTCTTCTTCTATGCCAAAGTGTCCGTCTCCAACAAAACTCATGCCACCACGAAAAAAATGAGCGTCTTTGCCACATATGGTATCTTCATTGCGCACCTCCGCAATACCACAGCGCCCTGGCTTCACCACATTACGCTCCTCCATATGAAAAACACATCCCATCAGACGCACAGGCGGTACAACAGCAGGGCAACCTGCGGCAAGTGGATCGCGCCACAGCTGTCCGCTGCTCTTTTTTTTCACACAGTACGGTGTTGATACGGAAATAGGTGTTGTATAGGAATACAACACGTTTGGATCTCCGTCAATCGTTCCACACACTAATTGATTGATGTTGTCATTGCATGTCGGGCGATCCGTCGTCGCCACACACTGCACCAATCTACTGGAACGCTCACCGCCAATACCTTCAAAAGACGTACTGCCGCTACTGTCCGACGATGTGTTACCCTCGCCATCGGTCGTTGATGACGTATGCGTTTCTGTTGCTCCCGTCATTGGTGGCACGTTCTTTGGACAAAGCACATCCCGCCTTTCAATCAAACACTGTGGTTCATATCCATCAGGACAGCCGTTATTACGTGACGCGCCATTGCCTTTCTCATAGGCAATCCCTGTGACAGGATCGTACATATAGCACTTTTGATTGTTGATACCTTTACTACGCGCATCACCAATGGGCGCATTAAACCCATCATGATCTGTGTCCTCAGGCCACTCATGATTCTGTAAAACACCGTCACCATTTCCGCCATTGATCACCTGATCAAATACCATGGGATCAAAATAGATGGCTGCCTGCGCATGAACGGCATTGATGCGCTGCTGTCGCAATGATGCGTTTTTTCCTCCTTCACGCTGCGGTCCACGCAGATACCACGTAAAATATGCCGTTTGAAGATTTTCCACGCCAACCACGTTGGCTGTTGCTGTTATTCTCTCACCCGGCTTCGGGTTTGGCGTGGAGAACGTTATGGTCACTTGCGGCTGTACGTTTTTGTTTTGCAAAACATTTGCTATGGAGGTGGTTGGCTGTAGCCCTTCTACGATATTGGTTTTCAGCGTGTCTTCAATCATGCCTGTGATAGCATCCTTACCAAGCGCTGCACTGCCCAGTGACGACAAAAAAGCCGATGTAGTCAGAGGAAAAATCAACATACTACACAGCTGTACAATGGAAATGATTGTGAGAACACCCCGTTTTTTCATGATGATACCTTACGCGATCTCTTCTCGTATTTCGTACTAAAGTGCAATCCGATACAACAGACCATCTGCACGATTGACAAAAAACAATGTGTCACCAGATGTGGACAGCTTCAAATCTGTGGCATCAAATTGTTGCGTAATCGCCTCCAGATCAATCACGCGCTCCTTCTTACCTGTTGTGACGTCCATTTTATAAAACGTGTCGTGTGTTGTAAATTTTTTTGCAAAATAATCATCTGGCATTGTGGCATTTTGCGGCACATCCGTCGGTTGCGCATAGTAGATATGTACACCGTCGCGCGCCCACACCGTTTTTGCGACAACTGTCGGAACTTGCAAGTCCGTATAATTCTGCCCGCGCACATCAATCGTCGCCAATGTAGATGTGCCATTGTCATTTGTCACACTCATCAAAATTTTATCTCCTGTTGGCGATGGTGCAAAATCCGCCCCGCGCTTACCGTCAAAGATTTTTTGTGGACTGCTTTCAGTTGCCGTGCTGACGTGATAGAGCTCCGTAGTGACATCATGAGATCCTTGTGGCCAAAATACAGCAAAAATGGAAGAGGGGATTTGTACAAAGCGCGTAGCACGAAACGGCAAATCCGCGATTTTCTTCCACTGCGTGCCGTCGGCATTGGCAAAATTCAACGACCGCTCCGCATTGTCCGCATTATAGTACTTGTACAAAATTTTCCCGGGAATGCGCGCCCATACCACATCATCCATGCCACTGCGCAGTACCGTTTTTTTCTGTGCCGAAATTTCATGGACCACAATCTTTCCATCTGCATATTTCATCACCACACCATCACTATCCACAGACCACTGCGCCGCCGTCGGGACACCCTCCGTTTGTGCGGAAAGCTCTTCACGGTTTGTGCCACGCACAGTCATCGTCCACAACTTCCCACTTAATGCATCCACATAGCGTATTGTGTCACCATTTGGACCAAAGCCATACCCCAAAACACGCTCTGATGTAATATTGGTAATTTTCTCCAACAAGACATCGGTAATACTTTTCTCTGGGGCTTTTTCCACCGACACAGTCGCCTCCGATACCGCTGCATCTTTCGGTTTAAAGGCTACATAGTAAATGCCGAAAAACACGCCTGTTATAAGAAGGAGGACTGTGGATATAATAAAAATTTTTTTAACCAGCATAGGCTATTACGTTGATAAAATCATCTGTACACATTATACATCATATCTTTTACGACACGGTTTTTAGAAAGATGCAAATGGATCATCCAGAGCAAAATCATCTCTTGGACCAACATCATTATTCTGTGTCGGTGCACCCCTTTTCTGTGCAAAAATCGTAATCTGCGAATTGACGTCACGCCATTCACCTCCACCAGGAAGCCATCCGTTCGTGTCATGGTATTCTTTTGTGACAGTATGCGTCACAATTTGACCGGCTTGTGCATGCCCCTCTGGATAAACATATGTGCGATACGCATGCGCCGTGGTGCCAACCGACGGGTTTTTTGGTAATTGATCTATGGTATCTTGAGTCAAAATCGCACTCTTCCCGACATTATTAATAAAAATTGCATCTTTTTGAGGATCACCATACGTTAAAACCATTGTCTGTGCACCATCTTTTGCTGATCCCACAACACGCATACCACTACACCCCTGCGCTCCACAAGCATCTTTCGCCACCGCCACAGCCGCATCAAGTGTTTCCTGCGTGTGTTTACCCAGTCCCGCAGTGTTGGCGCTGTTAATACCAACGGTATTAAGTGCATCTATCGTTTTTTGTTCCGATGCAGTATTGTACATTTCTTGTTTTTTAATAGCAGCGCCAGACATACATATTGCACCCGACTCTGTACATGCATCGGCATTTTGCGCCTCAATGTAGCGCGTTGATCCATCCGGCAGTGTTTGCTGGAGATATTGTTGATTGTCTTTAAAATAGTCCTGTGTTGATTTACATGTGGGGTTATTTGCTTCCCTGCATTCCTGCTCCGAGGCATACTTTCGTCCATCCGTACCCACGACGGACGTGATGGTTTTTGGCGTGGCGTGGTTTGATGCCGCATTCCCTGTCCCTGTGGGACCCACGATACTCTTCGTTGCCTCTTGGCTAAACCCCGGTGTTGCACGCAGCCCGCTCATATCTGGTGTTGTACTTAACAGATCGGGATTGATTGTATTGAGCACAAGCCATGTCACAAAAACGACAGCAAGTCCAATAAAGGCATCCGTGATGATTTTCTTTGCCGTACCGGCCTGTGCCTGATTGCCGGCGGATATAATATAGTAAAACCCACCAACCGTAATCATCAAAAGTGCCGCGATAATGACAAATGCGAGCGCAAAGTTATACAGACCCGTAATATAATCTGGAAAAGTCTTTACCTCCCCCGCATCACCCACACCCGGCATTGTCTCAATCAGGGTATATTGCTGTGCAAAAACCGGCATCACACAAACGCATAAAACACCTATGAGAAAAAATGTTCGTCGCATCATCATTGCAATAGACATAGTTTTTTTACTAACGCACTTTATAAACCCCCAACACACCCGCCGGCACCACCAGCATCACAGCGATGAGTAGTGTCATTTTGAGAATAAAGAGGAGGTAGGCAGGTGCA
>CAYRUU010000047.1:0-4979 GCA_964427825.1 uncultured Micavibrio sp. | reverse complement strand
CCATGTTTCTTGCCGCTTGGCGTAGTTTTTGAGGTCGCGTAAAGTATTGGCGCGCATCGTGGCAAAGGAAACCTGTCCGCGCACATAGCGCGTGCACCACTTGTATTCCAAGCCAAATTGCTCCAGGCGCACCCACGGCACGCGCAGCGTGGTGTGTGCATGGACGATTTCATCAAAAATGCCGGTGGCAAACCAGTGGTCCATGCGTTTTTCAATGCGCTTGTATAGTATATCACGAGATGGGGATAGTGCCAGAATCAGCGGGTTTTTGATGGGGGCGACGGATGCGGTGCGTGGCACGGTGCCGAGTGCTGTGGCGACTTCAATGGCGCGGATGAGGCGCGCTGGATTGCGTGCATCAACGATTTTTGCATAGGCAGGATCGTATTGCTGCAATGTTTGCAAGAGTACGACAGGGGAAAGATCACGCAATGCGGCGCGCAGATCAGGGCGCGGTGGCACGGCGGGGAAGACGGTGCCCTCCACAAGCGCTTGCGCCCAAAATAGTGTGCCGCCACAGATGATGGCGGATGCGCCGCGTGCGTGGATATCTTTGTGGATGCGCTGCGCCTTGGCGACGAATTTCGCTGCGCTGTATACGGTGGTGGGGTGCACAATGTTTATCATGTGGTGTGCAATATCGTCGGACACATACATGTGCCGCGTGTGTCCAGCGGCATCGGTAAAAGTCGCATCATGTCCCGGCTCTTTGCCGGTGCCGATGTCCAAACCGCGATAAATTTGGCGCGAATCGGCGCTAATGACTTCGCCGCCGTAACGCTTGGCAAGGGCAATGGCAATCGCCGACTTGCCCGATGCCGTTGGCCCGACGACGACGGTAGTGTGATATTGCTTTTGTGCTATTTTTGTGGTATGATGCATTATCTGTTCTTTATACAATACAATAATAATTTGCAATACAATAGTAATCTTTTCCTCTTATCACAATACACGGAGGTTGACCATGTTACACACAACACTACAACAGGTCATTATTGATCAAAATCCCACAGGAGTACCCCGCGTGATTTTTATTTTTAAAGACGGAACACATTTCGTCGCATCAATAGGACGGTTGAGCGCTACGCACAGGGAGGGGCGTGTTTTTACGCGATACATCCTCGGAGGGTATAACAGCGGCAATCTTCTCGTTGTTTCACAATCGCACGTTGTGTGGGAATTCCCCAATGGGGCACGCCAGCGTCGCAAAATTACGGATCAACAGCAAGAAGGCGGGGCGACATTTCTGATTGTCCGTTAATATTTTTTCTCTCTTAAAGAACATCCACCATCGCGATAATGTTGCGGTGGTGTTTTTATTGCGCGCGCTGTTGCACTGTGGTGATAAAGTCGGCAACAGTATGTGTGCCACCATCACCGTCGTCGCGCGAACGTACGGAAACGGTGCCGTCGGTAACTTCTTTTTCTCCCACGATGAGCATGTAGGGGATTTTTTCTTTTTGCGCGGTGCGGATACGTTTGCCTAGCGTGTCGGATTGATTGTCCACGGTGACGCGCAGATTTGCTGCGGACAATTGCGCACGCACACGCTCCGCATAGTCGGCAAACTTTTCGGAAACGGGAATGATCACCGCCTGCGTCGGCGCAAGCCACAGCGGAAATGCACCGGCAAAGTGTTCAATGATGACCGAGAGAAAACGCTCCAACGATCCGGCGATGGCACGGTGGATCATCACTGGTGTTTGTTCGGTGCCGGTGGCGTCGGTGTAGCGTAAACCGAAGCGCTCCGGCATGACAAAATCCAATTGCGCTGTCGCCAACTGCCATTCACGCCCGATGGCATCTTTGAACATGAAATCAATTTTCGGTCCGTAAAATGCTGCTTCGCCTTCCACGCGCTTGTAGGGGAGGTTTTCTTTTTTGGCAATGTCTTCCAAAATGTTTTCTGCGTCATCCCATTGCGCGCTGTCGCCGAGATATTTTTCTGGCGTCTTTGGGTCGCGCACGGATACCGACACCCAATATTTGCCCTCTTCAAACATGTTGAGTGAGGTGTAGAATGCACGAATGACATCAATGATCCCGCTGACCTCCGCAGCAATATGCTCCGGCGCGCAAAACACGTGTCCGTCGTCTTGTGAGATGGAACGCACGCGCGAGAGTCCCAAGAGTTCGCCGGCTTGTTCATCGCGGTAGACCGTTGTGGTTTCCATGAGGCGTAGCGGCAGTTCGCGATATGAGCGCTTGTGCGCCGCAAAAATTTGCGTGTGGTGCGGGCAGTTCATCGGTTTCATCACAAACTCTTGATCCGATTGTCCCGTGACTTTGAACAGTTCGTCGCCAAATTTCGCCCAATGCCCGGATGTTTCATAGAGATCCTTTTTGGTGATGTGCGGGATGGTGACTTTTTGGTAGCCGTAGTTTTTTTGCAGCCCTTGGATTTTGTCCACGATGAGATCGCGCAGGAGTGTGCCTTTTGGTGTGAACAGTGGCAGGCCCGCGCCCACGAGATCGGAAAATGTAAACAAATCCAACTCCTTGCCAAGTTTGCGGTGGTCACGCTTCTTGGCCTCTTCCAACATGTGGAGGTGCGCGGTTAACTCTTCTTTGGTGGCAAACGAGACGCCATAGACGCGTGTGAGTTGCGCGCGCGTTTCGTCGCTCTTCCAATACGCGCCGGCAACGCGCATAAGTTTGAACGCATCGGGATTGATCTGTTTGCTGGAGTGCACATGCGGTCCTTTGCAAAGGTCGGTGAAGTCGCCGGATGTGTAGATACTAACCGTCGTTTCGCCGTCTGCGGCAAGATCGTCAATGAGTTCGGCTTTGTAGGGTTGCGTGCTCTGCGGGAAAAGCGCGCGCGCTTCGTCCAGTGAAATTTCTTTGTGTACAAATGTCACGTCGCGCCCGATGAGTTTTTTCATACGCTTTTCAATCTCTTTGAGGTGGGCGTCCGTGATTGGCTCTTTTGTTTCAAAATCATAATAGAAGCCGTTGTCCACTGCGGGTCCGACGCCGAGTTTTGCGTCGGGATGCAACTGCAAGACTGCTGCAGCGAGGAGATGCGCTGCGGAGTGACGCTGTGTGTCAATAGGTGTGTGGGGCATAGGGAGAGGAGAATTAAGAGTTAGAAATAAAGATGTATGATGTACGGAAAGATTTTACCATGTCGGAAAACAAAAAAACACCAACAAGCCATCTTCTCTCCTGCCAAGACCCACGGTGTCGTCGTACTTCCGGCAACATCTTTGGGCGGTTCCACTCAGCTTCCCTGATGGTCATCATGGGCGCTTTCCGTGTGCGCTTGTTTCATGTGCGCACACAAAGGGGAGAAATCCCCAACATGCAAACTCTGCGGTTGGTGAATCCGCGTCATCGTTTGTTAGATTGTCCCTTCTATTAAAGCACGAAACGGGTTTTGTGCAATATTGACATTTTATAAATTGTATGATATGATTTATTTCTGTACTTTTTCAATATATATGGCAGTCTTTAAATTTAACATTTTACATCAAAAAAAAGAGAAAGGTAATGGGAAATTCATTGCAGGATCAGTTGTTGCGTGTCGGGTATGCACAAAGTACACAACCGCCTGATCTTGATGAGGTTGCGCGGGAAGCAAATGTCGTGAAAAGGAGGCTAGAAAATCACTATAGGATTCTAGATCTTGATTCTGCAAAAAATCTGCGACAATTCAAAGAGGTGGCAAAGCAGATTTTAATGCAAGACAGCAAAAATAAAGGAGGAAGTTATGAAGGTAAGTTACGCTGCTTGTGTATTTTTGTTATTCCTCACTGCTTGTGCCAAGCCGATGGATCTCGGCAAGGTGGGGCATGCCGTTATTAGCCAAACGGTGAGTCCTAGGACGGTTGTTACACCTGATGGGCAGGTGGAGACCGACCTGGCGCGTGTCGCTGGGAAGATGGTATTGTTGGGCGAACTGCCAAACAACCATCGTCTCTACTACATCGTGCAGGATGATAATAGGCGCATCTTGACGCGATGGCAGTTGACGAATTGGTTTTTGGGGCAGCCGTTTGGCAAGGTTGTCCATAAAACCATTCTCATGGAGAGAGTGCGCGATGGGTGGATACTTGTTGATGTGCTCAATCCAAACTCCACCAACCCAACGCCAATTGCGCGACCGTACATTTATTCTACGGAACGCGAAGCGTTTAATGTTGGGAAGGGAGGTTTGTACACTCTCCCATAATATAATTTTCAACCCCACTAGCAAGTCGCAACTTGTTAGTGGGGTTTTTGTTTGTGCGGCTTTATGAGATGGTGAGAGATGAGGCATCAACAATGGTTGCCAAGGCATCTGTGCATGCCGCGTCGGCAGTGATGACATAGGACGTGCGCATGGTTTGACCGTTGTGGTTCAAAAAAACGGTGGTGGATCCGGCGGTGCAGGCGTCAAGGACGGTTTTGATTTTTTCAATAGTGTCAATGCCGGCGGACGGGGGGAGGGAAATGGTGAGGGATGCAGGCGCAGTCGGCGCTTCCAAAGTTGTGGCGCTGCTGTTTTTGGATTCGGATCCTTGTGTGCGTGGCGTGCTGTGTGTGAGCGGTGCGTCTTTTTCGGTTGGCGGAGTGTTGTCGCACGGCGCGGTGCCGTCGGGGTCCGGTGTCGGCACATGATCATACTTCTTGCGTGTGGCGACGAGGTTTTTGGCATAGTCGTTTTTGTCGGCGGAGATTTCTTCAAGGGTGTTGGCGAGAAATTTCACTTCTTCGTCTTTATCGGAGAGTGTGCCGGTGACCACGATGGCGCGCCCTTCGGTGAGAAGGTCTTTGCAGGTGTCCAACAATTTGGGAAAGACGATGACTTCCGTGGTACTTTTGCCGTCTTCCAGTGTGACGAACGCCATTGTGGCGCCGCTTTTGGTGAGAATGGTTTTGACAGCGATGACGACGCCGCCGATGGTGAGCGTTTTGCCGCGCTGTTCGGGGTCTTTGCCCAAGACGTCAAGCCCCACGCACATGTGATCAAAAAACGCACTGTAGGCGAAGGCGGG
>CAYRUU010000046.1:0-5192 GCA_964427825.1 uncultured Micavibrio sp. | reverse complement strand
TCACAACGACACATCATTAAAAAATGGGCTGTGCAGCCCATTTTTTATAGTCATGAAGATTATTTTTTGGCGCTCTTTTCTTTCTTTACGGTGCGCTTTTCCGATTTCTTGCGCGGTGTAGCAGTTTTCTTTGCTGCTGCCGTCTTGGCGACCAACTTCTTGAAGCGATCCACACGTCCGGTGGAGTCCACAATCTTTTGCTTGCCGGTATAGATCGGGTGGCATTGTGAGCATGTTTCCACACTCATGCCGTCTTTGGTTCCGCCTGTGACGAATTCTGCGCCGCAGGAGCAGGTGATGGTAATCGTCTTGTTGTACGTCGGATGGATGTCTTTCTTCATACAATTGCAATCATGCGCATCCCATGTGGGTGCGACAATAAGGAAAAATCTTTACGTTAAGCAGTCTATCACGGAAGAGCGGAATTGACAAGAGCTGGGAAGTCCTGTACGATAAGACTCGTTCATTCAATCACGCATGAACGTCGGCAACCCGATCCTGCCGCAGGCAATTGCTGTCGCGGTATGGGCTGCATACAACGCGTTCATGTTTTTAAATCGTAAGGATAAATACTATGACGGAAGACCACACTGTGACTGCTCCGGTGGCGGAAGGAGAAGCGCCGAAGGAGAATAATGTGACAAAAGAAGATGCACAAAAAGGGGATGGTACGACCAAGAATACTTTTGCGTCGTACGATTTTGACGCTTTGGAATTGACGATGCCGGTACTACTCAAGGCGGGCGTGCATTTCGGACACCAAAAAGCACGTCGCAATCCAAAGATGAGCCCGTATGTTTTCACGACACGCAACAACATCTCCATCATTGATCTTGCGCAGACTGTAGGCATGCTACAGAAGGCGCTGGATTTTATGGTGGGACTCCACAAAGATGGCAAGCAAATTCTATTTGTGGGCACCAAAAAACAGGCGCGCTCCGTTGTGATTGATGCGGCGACATTCACCAAACACCCTTTTGTGGTGGATCGATGGCTTGGTGGTACATTTACGAACTTTCCCAACATTCGCCGTCGCGTGCGCCACATGTTGCGCTTGGAAGAGATGATTAAGAGTGGCGATTTGAAAAAGTATACGAAGTTTGAGCAGATGAAGAAGATAGAAGAGGCGGAAAAGATGCAGCAGCGTATGGGCGGTATTGCTGATATGCGTGACTTGCCAGCCGCAATTTTCATTACAGATGTGGAGTCAGATCGTATTGCCGTACGTGAGGCGATTGCTGTCGGTGTGCCGATCATTGCGTTGGTGGACACCAATGTCAATCCGGACGAGGTGACATTTCCGATTCCCGCAAACGATGACGCCGTGTCGTCACTGACCATGATCCTTGCGCATGTGTGTAAGGCGTTGCGCTAGGCACAGGAAACATGTAGCTGTTTAATAAAAAAGACCTATGAGTACATTGGAACAAATCAAAGCACTGCGCGAATTAACTGGCGCCGGTGTGGTGGATGTTAAAAAAGCATTGGACGAGGCAAAGGGTGATGAGAAGAAGGCTATTGCGATCTTGCGTAAAAAGGGTCAGAGTACGGCGGTGAAAAAAGCTGACCGCGCGGCGCATGAGGGCGTGGTGGGATACTATATTCACTCTAACCGCAAGATTGGCGCCATGGTAAAGGTGATGTGTGAGACGGATTTTGTGGCGCGCAATGATGATTTTATTGCATTTGCCAATGATATCGCCATGCACATCACGGCGAGTGCACCGATATGTCTGCATCCGGATGATGTGGATGCAGCGGCAATTTTGGCGGAACAGGAAATTTGGAAGGGGCAACTTGCCAATGAAGGAAAGCCGGAGAAGATGATGGACAAGATCATGGAGGGTAAGGAAAAGAAATTCCGCGCGGAGATGGCGCTGCTGTCGCAACCGTTTGTGAAAGACCCGGAAAAGACTGTGGAGGACCTCCTCAACGAACTGATCGGTAAGATCGGTGAGAAGATTGAAATCGGGGAATTTGCACGTTTTTCATTCTAGCTGTATTATTAAAAAAGATAATACATTCTGACGTGCACAATGTTTATGCTGCAATTGATTGTTCCGCCTGTTATCATTCTTTTTGCCGGTGCTCTGCTTGTTGCCGTCCTTTCGCGTCTGTCGTCATCACAGAAGCATCAAGCGCAAGTATTTACAGTGGCGCCACCGCCAGTTGTGGAGCCGATTGACGAAATGCGTCGTATGGCCGGTGGTGCATCGCAGCGCATTAAAGACAAGCTGCAAGATACCATCACGCAGCCTGTGCGTCGTACGGTAGAGCGTGTGACACACAGCGTCGCGACAAAGACGCGTGCAGCGGATCAGGTTGTGACGCTGCGCAAGCGTAGTATGGTGAGTGAGAAGATGGAGCAGGCGGCACAGCGCGATGAGGAAGAAGTGCGTTTGATGCGCGTGATTGAGAAACATCCGCACGACAGCAAGGGCTATGAAAACCTTGGTGACTACTATATGGAGCGCGAACAGTTTGAGGATGCCAGGGATTGCTATAAATATGTTCTCCGACTGAATCCTCGCCATCGTCGCGCGCAAGTAGCAATGAAAAATTTGGATCGCGTATTGTGATGCGGTATTGATTTATCGGTTTTGTGGGGGTATACTGTGTAGGTGTCGCCACTTTAGCTCAGTTGGTAGAGCATCGGTTTTGTAAACCGCAGGTCGTCAGTTCGAGTCTGACAAGTGGCTCAGTGACACATTAAAAACCAAAGAGTAAAGATTAAAAATGTGTTGTAACATCTTTTTGATTTTGCGTTTTCCATTGGGTCGGTGGCAGAGTGGTCAAATGCACCTGACTGTAAATCAGGCGTCTTCGGACTTCGGCGGTTCAAATCCGTCCCGGCCCACAGCAATAGAAATCCCATCGGGACACATGCGTGTTTGTGGTGGTGAGCGCCAAAGTAGCTCAGTTGGTAGAGTACATCCATGGTAAGGATGGGGTCGGCGGTTCAATCCCGCCCTTTGGCTCAAGGTGACTATTTTACGGATGTGTGATGCGATGACGTGTGTCCTCAATCGCATCGCGCAATGGGCAGCACGCAGTGGATGTAATAATATGGGCGGGATTCGTATAGTGGCAGTATAGAGGTCTCCAAAACCTTTGGCGTAGGTTCGATTCCTACATCCCGTGCAGACACGAGGATATTTCTCAAAAGACTGGTTTTTCTATTTCAATACTTTGCTAAGAAAGTTTTATGAAAAGGACATGATCATTATGTCTCCTAAGAAATTCCCAGTGATTTTTGTAAAAGGTTTTGGATTTCGACCACAGCTTAATCTACATGACAAAATTCACATTGAGGGTCCATTATGTCCGAGCTTTTTATTGAAAGACAATAGATGTTTAGCCGAGTTAAGCGGTGATGCTGACATAAGTAGTAAAAATTCTCATTGTGAGGTTTGTGGTCGGAAATATGAAATGCCACATAGTTTTCAAGAATTTAGGCAAATCGCTCATAAGGCATATGATGGCTTTGTTAATTCTAATGCAGAAATTGTAACTCTCGATGTTCCATATGAGGCAATAAAGGCTGAGGATGAAGATGGAACGAGAAAAATAAGAATTAAATGGTCACAGAAAGATGGAAGAAATCAGGCGGTAATTTATTTTATTGACAAAAGAGAGGAGCTACGATATGATTCTCGTGACGAACATCCAGAGAAATATCTAGTAAAAATAACAGCAGAATTTAAGAATACAAATGTTGATATTGCATATAAGAAAAAAGAAGAATAATTTTTTTCTTCAATTATTGCAAGATAAACACGAGTACCGATTTGTTTTCGATGTCATTCACATATAATTCAATAAAAATAAAACCATGACTTGGACAGTTATCTCAATCATCTTCATTATTGCTGTTGTTCTTGCTAAGGCTTTCATTGAAAAGAAAGAGGGACTCGCAAGCTTGTCTTCATATCAGAAGAAGGACAGGGTGATGAATGAGTCAGAGCAAGCATTATTCATTAATCTGCAGAAAGCTTTGGGTGATGCTTATATCGTATTGTCCAAGGTTCGCATTGAGGACTTTGTTGGTGTGGACAAAAAGAACATATCAAACAATAATCATTGGGGTCTTCGTGGCAAAATCAAATCGCGCCATGTTGATTTTCTTATATGTAATCATGCCACAACAAAACCATTGCTCGCGATTGAATTGGATGGTAAATCGCACAATGATATAAGACGGAAAAATCGTGACCAGTTCATAGACGAATTGTACAATGCAATAGGTTTGCCAATAGAGCATATTCAGGTTGGTGGAAACTTTTTGGAATTAGTGCGTGTCATTAGTGACAACTTGAGAGGTGATACTAAAACGGAAAAGCTTTGAAGCATATGCAATATAAATTCTCGGAAGAACTAAAGATTAGATTAAACGCTTATTTCAAGTCGAATTATAGCTTGGAGATCTCAAATGAAACGGCGGATGAATGGTTGGATTTATTAGCTGGACTGTATTTGTCATTTAATGAAATGAGTAATAATTCAAATTTGCTTTAATAGCGCGCTGGCTCGGTCTAATCTGATAGAAATAGTATCCCAATTTTCCAAGATATTGGTTCGAAGCGTATACCCTAGCCCGTGCAGACGAGGACATTTCTCAAAAGACTGGTTTTTCTATTTCAATACTTTTCTAAGAAAATGTTATAAAAAGGCAGTGATTTGGCTTGCATTGATTAGCACTGATGCCATGTAGCGTTCTCAGCAAGTGATTTTGTGCATCAATTAAATGATTAAGTAAAACAGCACGCACAAACGTAATGATCTTTCGATTTAAGATATCATTGATTTTTCTTTTTTCCAATCTTGTCAAATGAAAAATCTCCCCATTTCTTAAATACTTCTCAATGTGCTTACGAGTAAAATGTGATACAGAAATTTTTCTTACAGTAAAAATTCACGTTGTATTTTCTTAGGTATTTGTTGGTAGTGTGGTATACTGAGGCATGAGCGGATGACATGTTTTTATGTTGCGGGGAAAGATGATGATTTTACTTCGTATGGTTGGTGTATGCATATTGGAATCAATGCGTCGTTTTTGCGCAAGCGGGGGACGGGGATCGGACAGGTAACGGTGCACACTCTGAACGAAATGATTGCGCGCGTACGTGAGGATGTGCGGTTGCGCAATCATAAGTTTTTTTTGTATTGCGAAGAGGTGCCGGAGGGGTTGGTGT
>CAYRUU010000045.1:4650-5418 GCA_964427825.1 uncultured Micavibrio sp. | reverse complement strand
TCTGCACCCGTTTGACGAACCTCTTATTCACTTCTATACATCTATTATAGCACATCGCGCACATAAAATCAATGCGTGATCACCACACGACGTACGCATCACCGATCCATATATCATAGCAAGCAACAGTCCTCAGCGTACGTGCCATAATAGTGACCACCTATCGATTACCCTTTGCGCGATTGTGTGTTTTGCACAGCATCTGACAATTCGCCTCATCCGTTGCACCACCCCTACTCCATGCCGTCACATGATCAGCGTCCATATCGGCAATCTTCCATAGCGTCGCCTTGTTGGCATCATGTCCAATGGCACACAGCGGACAATTAGATACATTGTTCCGCACAGCTTCTTCCGTCTGGATGGCATAGATGGCTTTTTTTGTTGCCTCATCAAACACGCGTACATGCAACAATTTTGTGTCCGTCAAACCGCCAAGAATATACTCAAAAATACCCTTGTAGTTTTTGACATAAGGATCCGCATACAGCCGTTGCACATGTGCCGCCACATCCGACGGGTCATATGCGATTGTGTGATAGGTCTCATACAGTCGCCCCCACTCCAATCCGCGCATTTCCTTTTTCACATCCACAAACACACCAGACACCCAATCCATCACACTGGTAAAATACATCTTCACCTCTACAAGGTTGTCATCATACCGATGTTGGCTCATATAGCCATCAATATTGCCCCGACTCACCCACTCCAAGGCCCGCTCCCAAAAATCCTGCCGATTCACACTGCCGGAAATATATGCACTCC
>CAYRUU010000045.1:0-4640 GCA_964427825.1 uncultured Micavibrio sp. | reverse complement strand
TAGACGATATAATGGCTCACGACGTGCATACGACTACCGGAAATATATGCACTCCACTTCTGCACATTGGCGTTTTGCGAATTGCTAAATTCCTCCTTGCCCAATGTCACAAACGGCCCGGAGTAAATCGCATTGCGTCGTTCCTGTACACTCAACGGCACACCCACAATATTGATGGTTTCAAACCATTTCTTAATCTCACTCTCTTCCCCCTCACACTCATAGATCAAAAGCGTCGTATCTAAAATTTTCTTCTGCTTGTCTGCTGCTAAACCATGAAAAAACTGCTCCATGCCATTCTCGTCCTTGACTGCAAATTTTCCTGTCCTATAACGCCCAATGCTCGTAATACGCTGCTGCCCATCCAACACCTCAAATGTGCCCGCCGCAACAGTATTGAAATAGATGAGTCCCAACGGATAACCATTTAAAATAGACTCGATCACCGCCACATCCTTTTTGCCATCAGCGTAAATATAATTGCGTTGATACTCCGGCTGGATTGTCAATGTACCCGACAAACCAAAAAGTCCCTTACCCTCCAATTCATTGTACACAAATCCCTCACAAAGATCTTTGATCGTAATGTCGGTACGCAATGTTGTTTTCATGTGCTGCTGCTGTGAGATATTGATTATACGTGTGGCAGGATCACTGCCCATGCCAATGCCCCACACGCCCTTCTCCAAAAAACCCTCTCATTTCCTTCCCCCATTTCACACTACTTTCACGATTTTTGCAAGAAAAGCGTGAATTTAATGCTGGAGCGGGTTTGTAGCCCGGTCCATTTGTTTACTCCCATAAATAATCCGCTTTTAGTCTACAATTTTCATTTGCGCTTGACCAATACCAATCCTCCGTCTTAGCCACATACTGCTTTTTAACAGGATTATTATGCATATACGCCAATTTCTGCAACAAAAACTTTTCCGACTCAATGCGCTTTGGCATATTACTCGGTTTCCATAAACTAAAGCTGCCCTTTTCATCCGTAAACAATTTCTCCACCGTTGGCTCTGTTCGCCGAATATTTTTTCTCATTTCTTTTGACGTAAAACCTTTGAAACTTCTGACGAATCCGATTGCATCTTCGCTGTGCACGATCACATGCATATGATTCAGCATAAACACAAAACCAAAAATTTTCATATGTTGATTCTTGCGACAAAATGCCAAAGAATCGGCAAGAATGTCCCATCGATTGTGACGATCAAAAATATAAAACCAGTTTTTTACCGTGAACGTCAAAAAATAACTGCTATACGGATCGTCTTTGCTGATTTTGATCGTGGGCATAATGCTAAGCTTATCGCCTTTTACTGATCCGATAAATCGGATCTTCGCTGGTCCGATCTTGTAGATCGGATCATGTGTTTTTAAACTAATGGACCGGGCTACAAACCCGCTCCAGCGCAATTTATTTCTTAAACCTAATAAAAATCCTCTTATAAACCCTACTGCCCTCTACAAGTGGTTGTGAAACTTTACTTGATTCGTCCCAAAGTCCATTTGAAAAACCCCTACCCTCGCTTTCTGTCGCCCCCAAAATCTCAAACTGATCCGGATTGTATTTATCCAAAAAACTAATTGGTACGCCCATCACGCCGTCGTAATCACTTGGAATAGCGTCGGTAAAAGAAACCTCAATCGCATCGTAGTTGTCATATTTTTTGTAGCATGTTTTGCTTTTCTGAACTTTTCTATTAAATTTTTTATTATCTGCCATCGTCATCAATTGCAACGGTTGATGACGGCGCCCATGGTCAAGATTTGTGAACCAAACAGAAGGCGAACGTAGATAAGTAACACCATCCACCTCCCGAATTGCTGTTTTTGGCTTACTGCTAAGATCAGCGTTTGGCGGAGCTATAAAAAGGATATCTTTATTAAAGCTGGTTGTGCCAACCCACATTTTATTATTTTTAATAAGCGGAAAAACCTCCTTGTAAGTTATAATGTTTTTATTTCCAATAATTACAAACTTTTTCTCATAGTCTGATAATTGTTTTATATATTCCCGAAAGAGTGAAAACGGCGGATTGGTAACAACGATATCTGCTTGTGTGAGTAGATCAATGCATTCTTGAGAACGAAAGTCACCATCTTCTTCTAGTGGTGCCCATTCGTTGTTTTTGTTTTCTTGTAGTTGTAGTGCGACGTCTTTTGCGTTGAATGCGCCATCATTGTTGTAGTCTCCGACATCATTGAGGATGAAGCGGTTGGCGGTGACTTTTGGTCGTCCTTTTTTTGGTTGGATGGTTTTGTGATTGCCAAAGAGGGATAGTTGTGTGTTGGCAATAGGTGATGGTTTGTAGCTGGTGGTGATGAGGCTTTTGAGTCCTAGTGCTTTGAAGTTTAGTACGAAGTATTGAAAGAATTTGCTTTCATAGGGATCGTCACAGTTACAGTAGACGACTTTGTTGCGAAATGTGTTGGGATCGTATTCTATGTATGCGTTGATTTCTTTTTGGATATCTTCAAATTGCGTATAGAATTCGTCGTTTTTGGCGTTTTTTGCTTTGGTGAGGTTGTGGTTTGCCATAGAGTGCTCTACGTAAATAACGGTATTTCATGTGTAATTTCATCTATTCTACGCACAAAAAACTATTTTGACAACTCTTACAGATCCACACCTCCGCGCGTGAATTCTGTAGCTTTTTATCCTGCAGTACACCGCATCCTTCGGAATTACGCACTGTTGCGCATCCCCAAGATACTTACCATGGCGCTAAATGAGTCACCGCCGTGGCGTCGCGCCGAATAAAGCGAATCATCCAAAAATGTACACGCCGAACAGCCTTTGATGTCATGCAGTTGCAGCCCGGACTGCGTCGCTTGATCCAAAATGATCTGCTGCAAATTGACGCGCACTTTTTCAATCGTGCTCCCAGGCACAACATACTTGTCCTGATTGTACAATCCAAAGTGCGTGATCATCTCTTTGAAATCAAATTCAAAGCTGTTTTGTGAAATACCCGGACCGATCTCCATGTGGATACTGTCACGATTGGCGCCGATAGACTCCATCATCGTGATAGTCTTTGGGACAATATTGGTCACAATACCGCGCCATCCCGCATGTGCAATGCCAATCACTTCCGCGTGTGGATCGTACAGCAACACAGGAAAGCAGTCCGCCGTCGTAATGGCAAGATATGTTTCCTTGGCACGTGTCACAAGTGCATCAGTATGCGGATACCATGTACGCGCCACATCCGGCACAACAGAAACCGCCGATCCGTGCGTAATGCCAGCCGATACCACGCGCTCATACGGAATACGTAGCCGCTCATAAAATGCGCGACGATTGCATACCACATCATCGTGTGCTGCATCCTCGCGCAATTTCATATTACCATCTTGTGCCGTTGACATCGCCCCAACAATCTTTTCTTGGTCCGTAAAAAATGTAAACATCATTATATGATAAGAGTCACCACATCATTATACAATACGCAACAATTCCATCAACCGCATAAAAAAACGTAAGTTGTGTAGTGCCGCCAATTGCGCGCCCAACGGTTCGCCGACACGAAACAGGTGATGGATGTACGCCCGCGTGTGATTGGCGCACGCATAGCACGTACATGTCGGATCAATCGGCGAAAAATCTTGCCGATACTGCGCATTGGCAATATTGACAGTATGGTAAAAATCATCTGGTGCGTGGCGCACCTGCGCATGATCCTGGTGTGTGTACACAAACAACCGCCCATGTCGCCCCTCACGTGTGGGAATCACACAGTCAAACATGTCCCACCCGACCGTGTGGCACCGTACGATATCCGACGGCGTCCCGATCCCAAGCGCAAACCGCGGTGCATCGGATGCGATACTTGTCGCAGTATGGGCAACAATATCCTCCATAAATCGTCCATCTGTGTCCACATGTCGCCCACCAAAACCATAGCCGTCGCAACCGATGTCATGGAGCGCCTTGGCACACTGTGTGCGCAAATCTGCAAACAGACCGCCCTGCACAACACCAAAAAGCAGCGGTCGTGATGTATCGTCCATACCGCGCGCCGCAACCTGACGATCATACTCATCCTTGCATCGCTGCGCCCATCGTATCGTACGCTCCACAGCACCCTCAAACACCGCGCGTGATGCATCGTTGGGACGCGGATCATCCAACATCACCATCATATCCACACCAAGATCAAACTGGATACTGATCGCTTTTTCTGGCGTCAAGATATGCGTGCGGCCATCTAACACACTTTTGAAAACGGCGCCTTCTTCCGTAATCTTCCCCAGCGAGGCGTTTTTGTGAATCAATGAATACACTTGATAGCCGCCACTGTCCGACAGAAGTGGACCATCCCACTGCATAAAGCGATGCACACCGCCGGCACTACGCACAAGATCCACGCCTGGCTGCAAAAGAAGATGATACGTATTGACCACCATCGGCACAACACCCACACTACGCAACTGTGCATTTGTCAGCCCACGCACACTTGCACGCGTCGCATCCGGCATAAAAAACGGCGTCACCACTACACCGTGACGCGTCGTCACCGTGCCCGTACGCATCGTATCACGCTGTTGTGTCACTTGAAATACCATAAGTCAAACTCACGCAAGATTGGCAAAGAGACGTATTTTTTGATGCACGACATCATACACCGCTTTGC
>CAYRUU010000044.1:0-5520 GCA_964427825.1 uncultured Micavibrio sp. | reverse complement strand
TCAGGCGCAGACGGCACCGTCAACCTGGGATCCGCCACACACCGCTGGAACACCGTCTACGCTACAAACGGCACCATCAATACCTCCGACATCACGCAAAAGAAAAACATCAACACACTTACCTATGGTCTCAATGAAATCCTCTCCATCAATCCCATTTCCTTCCATTGGAAAAACGATGAATTTGGCACAAAAACAAAAATCGGCTTCTCCGCACAAGAACTCCAACACATCATCCCCGAAGTCGTCTCCCAAGGAAAAGACAATACACTTGGTATCTATTACGCCGATCTGATTCCCGTAGCATTCAACGCCATCAAACAGCAACAACAATTGATCTACACCAACACCAATACCATCACACAACACACTGGAATCTTACAAAAAGTACAAAGTGACATCACCGCACAAAACACCAAAGCAGATCACATCACACACATCCAAAAACTCCAAACAGACATCCTCACACTCAAACAAGATACACAGAACTACCACACCGTCATTGATGATCTTAAACTCCAATTGGAACAAGCGCAAGCCGGCATTGACCTCCTCACTGCCATGAGCACACAGCAAACTACGGATCTTACAGCGTTGCTGGCGATTGATCCGGGTCGTATCATTATGCGCGACACAATCACCAATCCTGATGGTACTGTAGCACTTGCGCCAACCATCACTCTTGCGGGTATTACTGTTTCCGCTGATCGTGTGGAGGCGCGGGAGGTGGCAACTGGAAAGATGGTGGTTATGCGCGACACGGAGACAAATACTGTTGGCACGGTGACATTGTGTCCGGCGCAAATGATTGCGGATGCTGACGGTGTGTGCCAAAAAGTAGACGCACAGGATGCCGATGGCATGCATGCGACGGTTGTTACAGACGGCATAACGGAAAGTGCAGCTATCTTCACCAGTGTGGAAAATCACGCCGGTGCGACATGGGTTGCAAAAGAGAGGGATGCGAAAGGTCATTACACGGGCTTTCCGGTACACGTGGCGGCGCCGGTGATAGAGAGTGTCGTTGTACGTTGGTGGATTGTGGGTGTGGAGGAGAAGTAAAATGTCACTGATGGGGTGATCTTTTGTGCAGTAGGACTCGCTTTACGTGAGTCTTTTTGGTGTGGGAGAAGGTAGGATACTTTTGCGGTGGTGACAGGATGTGTGTGTCGCTTACCCCGTCAAGCATTGACAACTTTTTTCTTTTTTGTAGAATAGGGGAGAGAGTTAGCACTCGCTATCCTTGATTGCTAATCTCTCTCACCATAAACGAGACATCTAATTTGTTAAATGATGCATCTATGGTAAAGCAAATAGAATTTGGCGCGGATGCGCGCAAGAAGGTGGTTGCTGGTATTGACAAGGTGGCAAATGCCGTCAAGACCACAATCGGTCCTAAGGGACGCAATGTCGTTTTGGACAAGGGCTATGGCGCACCGACAGTGACGAATGACGGCGCGTCCATTGCCAAGGACATTGAATTGGAAGATAAGTTTGAAAATATTGGCGCCGACCTCATCAAAGAGGTTGCGGACAAAACTAATGATGCCGCCGGTGATGGTACGACGACATCCACGATCATGATGCAGGCCATTGTGAGCGAGGGCATGAAGTTTGTGGAAACGGGCATCAATCCGGTAGGGATCCGTAAGGGCTTGGAGGCAGCAAAGGATGATGTGATTGCGATTTTGCAGAAAAATTCCAAGCGCGTGTCTAACAAGGAAGAGATTGCACAGGTAGCGACCAACAGCGCGGAAAATGCGGAGATGGGCGCCATGATTGCCGATGTGATGGAGAAGGTGGGTAAGGATGGCGTAATTACCGTTGAGGAATCACAGACGGTTGGTTTGAGTTACGATGTTGTGGAGGGTATGCAGTTTGACAAGGGCTATGTGTCGCCGTATATGATTACGGATGCGGAGTCGCGCAAGGCGGAAATCAAGAATCCGTCCATTATCATCACAGACAAGAAGATTTCTGCCATCAATGACATTTTGCCGCTTTTGGAAAAAGTGGCGCAGAGTGGACGTAAGGATCTCGTTATCATTTGTGAAGACTTGGAAGGCGAGGCACTGGCAACGCTTGTGGTTAATAAGTTACGCGGCACATTGAATGTGCTTGCGGTGAAGGCGCCGGAGTATGGCGATACGCGCAAGGATGTACTGGAAGACATTGCCATTGTCACAGGGGCGACGGTGATTTCCGACGACAAGGGTATGACGACGGAAAATGTGGGACTGGATGTCCTGGGAAGCGCGGCGCGCGTGGTGTCCACCAAGGATCACACAACGATTGTGGACGGCAAAGGCAGCAAGAAGAACATCAAGGCACGTGCTGAACAGGTGGCGCGACAAATAGAGGCGGAGACGTCAAAATATGAGAAAGAGAAGATGCAGAAGCGCGTGGCGAAGCTCAGCGGCGGTGTGGCGGTGATTCGCGCTGGTGCCGTGACGGAAACGGAAATGGGCTATGTACGACACAAATTGGAGGATGCACTTGCAGCGACCAAGGCGGCGGTTGAAGAGGGCGTGGTTGCTGGTGGTGGTGTGGCATTGGTCAAGGCGGCGGCGACGCTGACGGTGGATGAGAAGCGCGGCAATGAGTTTCGCGCGGGTTATAAGACGCTCCTGAATGCATTGTCTGCACCACTCAAGCAAATTGCGGCAAATGCTGGTGAGCGCGATGCGGCAGTTGTGCTCAATGCTGTGTATGAGAACAAGGGCAAGAACTACGGCTATAACGCCATGGAAGATCGTTTTGAAGAGGATATGGTGAAGTCTGGTATTATTGATCCGCTCAAGGTGACACGTACGGCAATTGAAAACGCCGTATCAGTGGCATCCATGCTTTTGACGACGGAGGTTGTCATTACGGACAAGCCGGAGGAGAAGGCGCCAGCAATGCCTGCCGGTATGGGCGGCGGTATGCCGGGGATGGGTATGATGTAAGATGCGCCATGCACAAGATATACCATGGTAGCGATCACGTTCGCACGGGCACACGCACGCCCGTGCGAGCTTTATTTTTCACTGTTGTCATGCTATACTGAATGGGAGGTTATCAAACAAAAATATGATGAAAATTGATAACGCACAATTGCGCGATTATTTATTGCAGCATGATATGATTGCGCGGGATGTTGTGGATGCTGCCTACACACAGGCGCAGCGCGACAATACGCAACTATGCGATGTTTTGGTAAAGGACGGTACGGTGGATCCCGTGACATGTGCCAAGGCAATGGCGCTGTCATTGGGGTATCCGTTTGTGGATCTCTCCAAGGAGAGTATTCCGTCACCGATTCTCAATATTATTCCAGAGCAAGTAGCGAAAAAATCGCAGGTTGTGGCATTTGCCAAGGAGGGTAATGCCATCAAGGTGGCGATGTTAGATCCAGAAAATTTGCAGACATTGGACTTCTTGCGCAAGAAAACGGGCGGGCTGGAGATTATGCCATATCTGACAACAGCGGAAAGCTTGCAGACGGTGCTTAGGCAATACACGAAAAGTCTGAAAGCGGAGTTTGGTGATATGATGCCAGACGACGCTGCAGATGGTACAGGTTCGTCGGAAGAAGATGATTTGGCAAAGATGGCGCAGGATCTGCCGATTGTGCGTATCATTGATACGTTGGTCAAGCATGCCATTATGGACGGCGCATCTGACGTGCATATTGAACCGGAGGAAAAGCAGATTATTGTACGCTATCGTATTGATGGTGTATTGCGTACGGCAATGACACTCCCTAAGTCGGCACTTTCCGGCATTGTGGCACGTATCAAGGTGTTGTCCAATCTCAAGCTGGACGAGCATCGCTTGCCGCAGGATGGGCGCTTTAAAATTGAAACCGAGGAATACAAGATTTCTTTTCGCGTGAGTATTTTACCGGTGTTTGATGGTGAGAAAATTGTGATGCGCTTGCTTAACGAGTCGGCAACGGGACTAACATTGGAGAAGATGGGTATGCATGGAGAGGCGTTGGAGTCGGTGCATCGCGAGATTCAAAAGCCTAATGGCATGATTCTCGTGACAGGGCCGACGGGGTCCGGCAAAACGACAACGCTGTATACAGTTGTGGATATTTTGAATTCGCCGGAAGTGAACATCTCCACCGTAGAAGATCCTGTGGAGTATCGCATGGACAACATCAACCAGACGCAAGTGAATGCAAAGATCGGCATGACGTTTGCGGCGGCACTGCGTGCACTGCTGCGTCAAGATCCAGACATTATCATGGTGGGAGAAATTCGCGATCATGAAACGCTGGAAATCGCCATCCATGCGGCAATGACGGGGCACTTGGTGCTATCAACGCTTCACACGAACTCTGCCGCCGGCGCGATTCCGCGTATGGTGGACATGGGTGCGGAGCCGTTTTTGATCGCGTCAACGACAAACGTGGTGATTGGGCAACGCTTGGTGCGCCGCTTGTGCTCGGAGTGCCGTCAATTGTATCGGCTGGATCGCGCGGAACTAGATACGATTAGCAAGAGTTATGATTTGGACGCTATTACAGCGACGATGCACCGCTTGGGCGTAATGACGGCGCGGTCATTTGGTGAGGTAGATTTGTACAAATCGCAGGGATGTACGCATTGTAGTAACACTGGATACAAGGGACGTAACGGTATCTATGAAGTTTTTGATGTCAATGAGGAGATTGAAAAGCTGATCACACACAACGCCACGACAGAGGAGTTAGAGCGTAAGGCGCGTGATAATGGTATGATTACGATGGTGGAGGATGGTTTTTACAAGGTATTGCAAGGCATCACTAGTATTGAAGAAGTGATGCGCGTGACGAAGGAATAGCGTGTAATCATTACGGATGCTCCGTACACACAAGAGCATTGAGAGACAAACAAAAATTATGGCAAAATATTTGTATACGGCGCGTAATGCTGCCGGAAAACCAATGTCTGGGGAGCTTGACGCGAAAGACGAGCGCGATTTGGCGGCGCAGTTGCGTGCCAACGGGTTCATTGTAACGTCCATGGAGAAGCAGGCAGAAAAAGAAGATCGGCACGCTATTAAAATTCTGGACCGTTTTCAAGGTGTGAGTCTCAAGGATAAGTTATTTTTTACGCGCAATCTTAGTGTGATGATTTCTTCTGGGTTGACGGTGGCGCGCGCTGTGTCTAACCTCAGTGTGCAAACCAAAAACAAACGTTTTCAGAAAGTATTGGAAACGATCTACAAAGACATTCAATCCGGTACGACGTTCAGTGCGACCCTGGCAAAATTTCCGGCAATTTTCAATGATCTGTTTGTCAATATGGTGCGCGTTGGCGAGATCGGCGGTACGTTGGATCAATCGTTGCAGATCATCACGTCCCAAATGGAAAAGGATCACGAATTGCAATCCAAGGTGCGCGGTGCGATGATCTATCCGGCGGTGATTGTTTTGGCAATGGTTGGTGTCGGCATTGTGATGCTCACTTACATCTTGCCGCAGATTTTGGGTGTTTTTGCGGACATGGAGGTGGATCTTCCCGCAACGACAAAGTTTGTGATCAAATT
>CAYRUU010000043.1:0-5820 GCA_964427825.1 uncultured Micavibrio sp. | reverse complement strand
CCATCACTACCCACCGGACGCATGTCGGCAATGATGGCATCTTGCACGGCAAAAACGGGCTCAGCATTCCCTTCGCCAAACGGCTCCATCGCCTCAAGCGCATCTGCAAGTTCCAACGTAACATCCGCCACAGTAATCGCGGCGTCAATGGAGAGTGACGGCTCTGGCACCGTATCCGCAAGCGCCGCCACCGTTGCATTTGCCATTTTCACAAAATCGTCAAACGCCGCATGCGTCACTGTTGCGCCGGCAGCTTTTTCATGTCCGCCAAATTGCACAATGTGTGCGCTGCATGTGGTCAGCACATCCACAATATGCACACCGTCAACACTGCGAAACGATCCGCGACTCTCACTCTCAAAGCGTGTAAAAATGCCCGTTGGGCGGTGGTATTTCTCCACAATGCGCCCAGCCACCACGCCCACAATGCCCGGTGGGTAGTTTTCGTCTGCCACCACGATCATCGCAGCATCCTTTTGTTCCGTCTCCACAATGCGCTCCACATCCTGCGTCAATGCCGCTGTCACGCGCTGCCGTTCCCTGTTCAAACGCTCCAATGCCTTTGCCTGCGTGTGCGCCGCATCACTACGCGTCTCTCGTAACAGCGCAAACGCATCCCACGCATGGCGCATGCGCCCCGCAGCATTGATGCGCGGCGCGAGATAGTACGCCACAGTTTCTGCGCGAATTTCCGCACCATTACGCACAAAACCTCCCACGTGATACATCTGCCGATAACCTGTACGCCGCGTTTTGTTCAGCACTTTCAAGCCATAATACACGAGGGCACGATTTTCTCCCACAAGTGGCACGCAATCCGCAATGGTCCCCACAGCCACAACATCTAAAAGCCATTTTAATTGTCCCACATGTTCCGGCGCGCGGCGCATCACAAGCGCACGCGCAAGTTGAAATGCCACGCCCGTACCACTAAGTAACCGAAAGGGATATGCCTCACCCGCTACGTGCGGGTTAAGAATCGCATATGCATCCGGTAAAACCTCTGGCGCATGATGATGATCCGTCACAATGACATCCATGTTGCGCGTCGCGGCATAATCAATTGCCTCATGACTGGATGTGCCGCAATCCACACTGATCAAAAGATGCACACCCTTGTCGGCACACACATCCACACCGTCCATGTGAATACCATGTCCCTGCGTCACTTTGTCGGGCAAATACACCTCCACGATACCACCCAGCATTTCAATCGTGTCCGCCATAATCGTCGCCGCACTCACCCCATCCGCATCATGATCGCCAAAAATCCCAATCGTCTCCCCAAGATCCAACGCCGCACCAATACGTGTCACGGCTTTTTCCATATCACAAAAAAGAAACGGGTCATGCAAATCCCGCTCATAATCCGGCGCCAAAAATTGCCCCACCGCTTCCACACCAACAACACCCCGCTGCGCCAAGATGCGCCCAAGTAGCGGCGGCACACCATCCGGCAACGTCGTCACATGCGGAAGTTCATGATATGTCCATCGCATATCTGCTCATTATACCATAACGCTCCGAAAAGATCATGAAAATTATGGCAAAATGCAAAATTATTTGTGATTTCCCTGTTGTACAATCACACTGTTCACCATGTATGCTATTTCTCCTTGCTTATACTTCATTGTAGAATGCGACCAGTCGCGCGCGACGCGCAGTTTTGCCGGTACATTGCGCAATTGTGTTTCTGCTTCAGACCGAGGTGAAAAAACATCATCGGAAGCAGCAATAAGAGTCACGTCATTTTCCCGTCCAATCTTTTCCAAAGCTGGTGTAAGACGCGATGCGGTAGCTTCAAAAGATGATCCCATTTTATAAACGTTCACAGAGTTGAAAGGATTGCGAAATGTTTGTTCCTGCATCCGCTTTTGTACATCGCCCACAATATCCTCATGTACACGTTGTGCACGAACCGATTTTTGACTCTCCGCCACAACTTGCTTGCTATGAATACGTGTTACATCACTGATGAGTCTAACACCACGCACCCATGCCGGCATTGATGTTTGATATAAGCCAACAGGATTGATTAGTGTAAGCGTATCAATGCGATCCGGCTGCTCTGCGGCAGCATACGCCGCGCCCAAAGACCCCATAGAATATCCCACAAGATCAACCTCTTTTTGACCCTGTTCCGACACGAGTTCCAAACCCTTTTGCGCGGCAATTGCATATGCTTGCGGAAGCAACGGCAGTTCAGAAAACGGCGCATCTTTGCCGCGCATATCTATATCCATCTGCAGCAAATCAACAACCGACACCTGCGCGCCCCGCATAGCAAGATCTACTGCCATACGTTTGAATGTTTCCGATGTTGTGGCAAACCCCTGTATAATGAGCTTGGGATCATGCTCCTCTGGAGATGCATGACCCACAACTTCGGGGTTGATGGTATGGATCATAAGATCATAACCAAAAATATTTTCCTTTTGTACTGATGAACGAATCCCTGCATCAGCACCTTTGCCAAAGTCAACGTTATGCGTAAACATGAAAGCATACTGCGCCTCTTGACGCATCAGCTGCGCCATATGTTCCGTAATAGCAGAAAAATTCTTCAGCGCCTCTGGTAGCGACAATTGCATCTTCTGCACATCATCCAAAGAATCCATGTGTTCCACAGCATCATACAGATCCTCATCCGCCGTTTGAATGGCATCAAGAACAGCTTTGACTGGTACATGATCACCATTATCATCCACAAGCACGCCGCCAAAAAGCTCGGCGGCACCCGCCAAAAATTGTTTGATGTCCCATATGGTTTGTGACTGCCCGATCAGTTCACGCACTTCTTTACGCTGCGCCTCATAATATGCGCGTTGTTCTTGTGTAAGTTGCGTTGTTTTGATCATGGATAATTCCGGCGGAGACACAGGACGCGGCGTAGCTTTGTGATCAATTACACGACCCGCCTCAGCAGCATTGATCGCCATAATTGTCCCCACGCAACCGAGGACAAATTTTTTTGCATAGGCTTTCCACCGCTCGCTTTCCTTACCTCCCTCATGCTCCCGCATCGGATTTTCAAACTGTGTCATAAAAGCATCATTATTGTCGTATTACAACTATCAGTATACACCAACTATACAGTATGGGACAAGATCTCACTTCTTATCCGGCGGCGCATCAACACAACTAAAGCGCGCGGAAAACGTCATCTCGCGAGGATCCACAATACTCAATTTGATCACCATCTCCTGTCCGCGCGGACACAAGAAGAAATTGTCCGCACCAAGGTCTTTGGCAAGTTTGCGCGCCTCCGGGTTATTGATATCAAAGTGAAAAGCATATTCACTGCGCAGAAGCAGTGCGCCGATCCGCTCCACAACTTCACGTGGCGTTGTAAATCCACGCACAATGAAATCACGCACACCGAGTTCCTCCGATCGCTTTTTGTCGGCGGCGCGCCCAAGATGCGAGTTGATCACAATGGGAATCTCCGACGTGCGCGCGTTTTGGCGCAAAGCGTCAATCATCGTAAATCCATCCATGCGCGGCATCACCACGCCGGTAAAAATCACATGTGGCGTGTACGACGCAATAATACTCAGCGCCTCCAAGCCATCCGCGGCGCGTAGCACGTTATAGTCCGCGTTTTCAAAAATCGTCGCATACATCTCCAATGTGTCCACATCATCATCCACAATGAGAATCGTTTTCTTGCTAGGATCCACCGTTTGCGGCAATGCCTGCGGAATGTGCGGCGTTACACTCTTTTTCACGCTGGCGTTCGGCGCGTTTTCAATCACGGCATTGATATTGCGATGCACCGGCGCAGCAACACGCTCGGTATAACGCGGTGATCGTTCAGGCTCTTCAGAAGGTGGTTCTTCCGCCGATTTTTGCTCTTCTACCCGCTGCGGCGTCACCAGATCCGATGTTGGCACCGGCTCCGACGCCACATCCTCATTTGCTTCGGGCGTTGGTGTCACGGACACATCTTGTGCCGATAATGGGGGCGTTGAGGGTGTTGACACATGCGTTGCAATCGGATCAATCGTCGGCGACGGCGCGACGGCTTGTGCAACCTCTTCTGGCGCAAAAGATACGGGCTCCGCAGGAGGTGTTGGCTCCTGTATCACATCCGCGTCTGCGGTAGGCATTGGCGCAGGCGTAGGCGCCACATCATACTGCGACATATGCGGTGCAGGTGTCGGCGTAATCATCGCTTGTGCGCGAGGACTTGCGTCGGCGTCTTGTTGTGCAAATTCTCGCTCCCATGCACGCGTCTCCACCTCTTCCGCCATAGCGGAAGAAGACGCAGTCATGGACACGTCGTCATTCGCAGACGTCTGTGCGACGGGCGCGGCGCCACTGCCGTACTGCTCAAAAATATCTTCCACCTCATCATCACCCGTGGAGGTGTTTTGATTGCCAAAAAACGCATTGGCTTTGTGTTGTAAACTCATAGAGCGTGTGTAATTTTTGTATTAGTATGATAAAAAATGATTTCGTACTGTTACAATGATCGCCGCAGTGCGATTTTCATATCCACAGCCATATCTTTCCTATCGTCATTATAAACCAAAAACGGATTTATATCGAGAGCGGCAATATCTGGACACTCCTGCGCGATTTGCGCAACGGCAATCACCACATGTGCCACGCAGTCAATATCATACGGTTCTTGTCCGCGCGTTGTGGCAAACAAAAATCCCAACGGTCCACGCGTCAGTGCCGCTTTCACTTCTCGCAACGACAGCGGCGCAATCAGTCTCTGCGCCGTGTGGAGCGCCTCCGTGTAAATACCCCCAAGCCCCACAACAATCACTGCGCCAAACGCCGCGTCGCGCACCATACCGATCAAGAGTTCCATTTTCACCGGCAACAGTGGTTGAACAATAATACGTGCATCTTTGGTAAAAAGTGATTGCAGGTTTTTGCGAGCGCTGTCCAACTCACGCAACGTTTTGATTCCCGCAATGACGCCACCGCGATCCGTTTTGTGTGCCACTGTTGGGTCATCCACCTTTGCCACACAGGGGTAGATGATTTTTTGATTGGACGATAGGCCCCTGGTGATGTCGGTGTGACGCACTAGCGGAATGGTATAGGCGCGCGCAACGCGAGCAACATCATCGGCATAGAGCAGCGACTGCGTCGGCGCCACCTTGTCAAAAATTGCGCGCATCTTGCGTGCACGGTCGCGGTCTGTTTTGTGCTGTGCCACAATGCTGCCATAGTGCGCGCTTTGCCGCAACGATCGCAGTGCCAATGCCGCATGATCCACCACGCCCACATGCGCCACATTGTGCCGCCCCAAATAGCGCACACCCTCCGTCACGCGGTCACCACCAATCAGTGATGCGATGATCGGCGTATCGGTTTTCTCCTGCAGTGTGGCAATCACGCGCACAATCTCATCCACGGGCGTTTGCGCCTGTGGCGTCACAAGAACGTAAATGGCGTCCGTAGAGGGGTCGGCGAGGAGTGTTTCAATGGCATGGCGATAGCGATCGGCAAATGCATCACCCAATACATCCACAGGATTGTGCACCGACGCCGCGTGCGGCAATACATCGCGCAGTGCATTACGTGTCTCTGGTGACAGTGGCGCAAGCGTCACGCCGCGCGTTGTGACAATCGCATCTGTGGCAAGCACACCAATCCCGCCAGCATTGGTCACAATACCCACACGCACATCCCGCACAAAAGGCTCCCGCGGTCGTGCATAGGCGCGCACGCGCAACACCGCCATCAGCTCCGCCAACGCATGCACCCGCAATGCGCCCGTCTTGACCAGTGCTGCATCAAATACCTCATCACTACCTGCCAAGGCGCCCGTGTGCAATGCCACGGCGCGCTGCGCATCGT
>CAYRUU010000042.1:0-6847 GCA_964427825.1 uncultured Micavibrio sp. | reverse complement strand
CACATTTGGGATGTGGATAATTGCAATCTGATTTATGGAGTTATGTCATTCCGACCGGAGTGTTGTGGAGGGATCTCGGGGTGAAAACTTTACAGGTTCAAGCATCTTTGCTTGAGCCTGCAATGCTTTAATGATATGCACGGTTTTGATGGAAGGGTTGCATGGTTCATAGTAGGGGCTATGAACCTGCAAGAAGTCCTGGACCGACAAGAATGAGGTTGTGTGGATGTGATACGTTATGCAAAACAATTTGTACGTATGGATCCCGGGTCAGACCCGGGATAATATGGACATTGGCACACACATTACCCTGCCATACGCACAATGCCCATGAAGTGGTGCGGCGAAAGGCTTGCTTTGCCCACAAGGACACCGTCGGTAAAAGCCTTGATACATACATCAACCATATTGTCGGGCGTCACACTCCCGCCATAGAGCACGCGCACTTTGCTCCCAACATCCTTGCCGTATTTCTGCACAGCCAACGAGCGGATAAATACCGTTGCCGTCTGAATCTCGTCACTGGTCGGCGTGCGCCCGGTGCCAATCGCCCACACTGGCTCATAGGCAAATACCACACGGTGCACGATGCCCGGATCGCACACCCGCAACACGGCATCCACCTGCATCCGCACACTCTCCATCTCATCTTCCGCGGACAAAAACCCCACACACACAATCGGCGTGAGTTCGGCGCGCAGTGCCGTCACCACTTTTTGCGCCACGTCGTCATCCGTTTCGTGATTAAACGTACGCCGTTCGCTGTGCCCCACAATCACATAGCGCGCACCAAGCGCCGCAAGCGTCTTGGGCGATGTGTTACCGGTATAGCTACCGTAGTATTCCCAAAAACAATCCTGTCCCCCGATGGCAATGGGCGACGTGCCCAGTGTGCGACAAAAGTACTCCACATAGATCTGCGGAGGACACATGACAACGGTGTGCTGTGTACGCATCTGCTGCATCTCCTGCAACAGGGCGCGACAATACTCTCCCCGCTGCGACGGATTTTCCATGTGCATTTTCACATTACCAACAATCAATTTCTTCATAGTACTACTTACCATGCTCTACTCCTTTCGCTTCACAGACTTCGCGCAGCGCCGTCGCCGCATCCTCCGGCGCAATCGGCACAACTTCAATATCCGTGGAGTATTCAAAACCGCCGTAAGTATGTGTGTGCGGTAAAATATCAATGTAGTAACTATACTCGTCATATACTGCGCCGTCACACGGCGATGTGCGCAAGAAGTAGTTGTAGTCCGGGTCATGCAATGTCACGCCAAGTGCATAAAGCGACTGATGCAGCGCATCTGCCAAAAACATCTTGTCATCCATCGTGATGCGTTCAAAATACGGTTGCATCTTGCGCGGCGCAATGCGCACCGCAAAGGCGCGCGGCGATGCAAACGGACAAAAGGCGATGAATTTCTTGTTAGTATAGATGATCCGCGTCCCCTCGCGCAACTCCTGCTCCAGCATCACCTCCCATAGATGGTGGTGGTGTTTGTGGTAGTAGTCGTTACACACGGCAATCTCGCGTTGCACAGACGGCACAATCACCGGCAAGGCAAGGATTTGCGAATGCGGATGACGAATGGATGCACCAGCGCGAACGCCGTGGTTGTGAAAAATGGAAATGCTCTTCACGCCCTTTTGGTGCATTAGTGCCAGATACCGCTCGTGATAGGCGTCAATCACCTCCGCCAATTCGTGAATTTCCAACTGTGCAAAATCTCGCAATGCGTCGCGTGTAATCACCACCTCGTGATTGCCATATGCCGTCATTGCCTGATACACACCCTCGGACAAATCGTCACCCTCACCACCGATCACCACCGACGGAAATTTGTTGGGAATCACGCGTGTTGTCCACTCGTTTTTCTCATCAGCATAGATCAACACATCCGGCTCCTGCTCATTGTTATCAAAGTGCGCAAAGACATCTTTTTCCGGATCATACGGTGGATCCGTCTTATCTTCCGCAAAGTCCTGCGGGCGTTTTTTGCGGTTGTTGGCAACAATGATCCACTCGTCACGCAAGAGATCATGACGCAGTTGCGCCTGCGGTTCCGACTTTTGTGATGTTGTGTTTTGCACAGTGATCATGTGTTTTATGATGGAGCGCGAATGACCGACTATGGCATGCGCGCCGCATATGATTAGTTTTTATGTTTTTTTTGTACTGTTGTGATGTTATAGGCGCCCATCCACAGACGAAAGCGTGTCTTACACAAATCACGCAGCACTTGCAAAAAACCATTTGGTCCGGTCAGCGTCACGGTTGACTCCACCTCATTCAGCCACCGCACCGGCATCTGCACAACGGAAAAGCCCATTTTTTTCGCCAAAATAATCAACTCAAAATCAAAACCAAAGCGATTCACAACCATACGCGATGCCACGGCATCGGCAACATCGGCGCGCATCGCCTTAAACCCGCACTGCGTATCAGGAAAAGACCATAGTCCAAGAACGGTACGAATGAGAACATTGCCCATATTGCCCAAAATCTCCCGATAGCGCGGCTGTCGTACCTGCACATAGGCGCCAGCAACGGCACGCGACCCCACAACAAGATCGGCGCCCTTCGCAAAGAGATCAAATGCTCTGTCCATGTGCGCAATTGCCGTTGATCCGTCTGCATCCACAAATACGCGGTATACCCCCCTTGCCTCCAGAAGCCCCTGTCGCACCACAAAACCCTTACCGTGATTATGTGGGTTGTCAATCACGCGCAAGTGTGCGATCTTCTCGCCATACCCGCGCACAATATCCGCCGTGTTGTCGGGCGATCCGTCCACCACCACCAAAATTTCGTAGGAAAACGAACGCTGATCCACATACTTCTTGATGGCAAGAAGATTTGCACCGATACGGTCTTTTTCTTTGTATGCCGGAATAATGATGGAAAGATGAGGGAGCATAAAAAATGTATTTTACAATCGCGCACGCGGTTTACATGCCGCCATCGTTTGTTTCAGTATACTACATTTTGGTGTTTTGCGCATCCAGATAACTTTGGAGAATGATCCGTGCCGCCTCCGCATCGTCGTTTGTGCCACTGTGTTTGCGACCGGCAGCAATAAGATTGCGCTGTGCTTCGCGTGATGAAAACATCTCCGGCGCATTCACAACAGGCACATTGCACCGCACACGACACTGCGCCGCAAAGCGATCAATCGCCGCCGTATTATCGGTGTGTTGCGCGTGCGCACTTCTACCGATCACAATGGCTTGCACGTTGTGCGTAGCAACCACGTGTGCAAGACGTGTAAAAACATCACGATCGTTTGGAATCGTTGCGTGTACTGTTGCAATCCGCACATTCTCGTGCGCCACGGCAAGTCCGATTTTTTTTTGCCCCCAGTCAATACCAAGATACATGTATTTATACTGCCGTTAAAATGTCTGCGCCGCGCCGTGTCACCACGATCGTATTTTCATAGTGTGCACTCAATGCGCCGTCCGCCGTGCAATAGGTCCACCCATCATCCGCAATGCGCGTTGCATCCGTACCGGCGTTAATCATCGGCTCCAGCGCCAGTGTCATGCCCGCGCGCAGCGGCACTTTTTTCAGATGATCCGCTACGTAGTTTGGCACATTCGGCGCGGCGTGCAGCTGCCTTCCAATGCCGTGTCCGACCAAATTTTTTACCACAGAAAATCCGCGCGACTCCGCCGCATACTGCACCGCTGCGGCATAGTCATAGAGCGTGGCGCCATCACGCACCGCCGCAAAACCGGCATCAAATGCCGCCTTTACCGTGTTGGTAATCTCTTGCGCCTGCGTGCTTCCCCGCCCGACCACAAACGTCCGTGCCATGTCCGCGCAATAGCCTTTGTGAGAAAGACCAACGTCAATTTTGACCACATCGCCCTCGGCAAGCACATGTGCCGCAGGAAACCCGTGCACAACCTCATCGTTTGTTGACAAACAAATTGTGCCAGGGAACGGATCCTTTGGATCACCATACCCCTTGAACACCGGTACGCACCCCGCCGCACGAATCATATCCTCAGCAAGCATATCCAACACCTCCCCATGCACACCCACATCAATCTTTTGTTCCAATGCGTGCATAACTGTTGCCAAGATGCGCCCTGCCTCACGCATGATTGTAATTTCCTCAGGTGATTTCACCTCACTCATAGTCCACCGATCTTAAAATTTTGCAATACGTCGCACATGCCGATCCGCACCGGAAAACGCCGTGGCAAGCCACAAGCGCGTTGCAGCAACGCCTTCTTCCACAGAGAGAAATCGTGCACCCAGCGACAAGATATTAGCGTGATTGTGTTCGCGCGACAATGTGAGGATATCACGTGAACCGCCATAATACAGCGCACACCGCACGCCTACCACGCGGTTTGCCACCATTGCCTCACCCTGCCCAGAACCGCCACACACAATGCCGATACTTTGCTCTCCACGCGCGCGATCTTGGGCGACATACTGCGCCACCGGCATCACAAAGTCGGGATAGTCGTCGTCGCGCACGAGTGTCGTCGCGCCACAGTCAACAATCGTATACGTCGTATCCGCTGCAAAAGCCGCCTTGATTGCCTCTTTGAGGAGAAATCCCGCATGATCTGCACCAAGATACATCTTCATAGCGCCATTTTTAACGTTTTTTGACATAGTCATATGCGGAAAGCAGCGCCTTGACGGCATCTCCGGCCGCAATATTATTCTGTCGATACATCGCATTGGTCACATCACCCGCCGCAAAAATTCCCGCACATGTTGTTGATTGCGTCACAGGATCAACGATGATGTTGTTCCACTCATCCTTTTCCACAAGATCGCCCACAATTTCGCTATTCGGCACAGAGCCGATCTCCACAAACACCCCATTCACATCCACACGTTGCTCCTCACCGGTCGCAAGGTTTTTGTACGTCAGCCCCGTTACCATCGTGTCGCCATGCACCGCCGTCGCTTCGGACCCGTAAATGATCGTCACTTTGTCCGACGCCAAGATCTTGGACTGTGTCACGGGGTCGCCACGTAGTTCTTCCTGTGATGCCTTGCGCGCCACAAGATAGATCTTCGTTGCATACGCCATCAGATCCACCACTGCCTCCAAGCCGCTGTTTCCGCCACCCACCACCGCAACAGGCTTATCGCGAAAAAAAGGCGCATCGCACGTAGCACAAAATGCTACACCACGCCCCTCGAAATCCGCTTCACCAGGCACATTCATGCGACGATGGCGCCCGCCAGTTGCCACGATCACTGTTTTGGTCACATAACGCTTGTCGCCAGCCACCACAGCAAACGTGCCATCATCGTTCTTCGTCACCACGTCCACCGCCGTCCCGATAAAGAGATCAATGGCGTCTTTTTGCGCCTCCAGATGCTTCTTGAGCTTAAGCGCCAATGCCGGACCACTGATGTGTGATTCACCGATCCAATTTTCAATGCCGTCCGATACCACCGACTGCCCACCGATCTGATTGGCAAAAAGTGCCGTCACTAATTGCTTGCGCGCAGCATACACACCGGCCGCTACCGCCGCAGGACCGCCACCGATAATCACTGTATCATACATTTTCTGTGTCATAGATCATTTCCGTTAACAAGACACGGCAAACGACGACGTATAGTCATCGCTCACTCGCGTTGTGTCAACTACAGCCCCAAGAGATTGGTCAATTGCACCTGATCAAAGCCGACAAGAATTTCCTCTTGACCGTCCTTGTTGACAATGATGACCGGCACACCCATCTGTCCGGTTTTTTCCACCATTTCCTGCGCCTTCTTCTGGTCCACCGACACGTCAATATCCGTGTACGCAACACCTTTTTCCTGCATAAAATCCTTTGCCAATGTGCAGTAACCGCACGTTGGCGTGGAGTAGATTGTTACTTCCATACATTTTTGTGACACGCATGGCACCGCTTGCCTTTTCACACGCACTGCCGGCGCATCCGTCTTATCGTACTTACCCTAACAGTGTACCACACAAGCCCCATCGACACAACCATTGTGGCAACTGTACCACACACCATTGCATGCCCTAGTATCCGATGTTAGAATCAAAACACATCATTATGCTACCCTATGCGCACAAAAAAGCACATCTTGATCATTCATGGCGGCGCGACCTTTGCACGACAAAAGGACTTTCTCCACTTTCTCGCAACACGGGAGATTTCGTTGGAGAAAAAAGTGCGCTGGCGCGAAGCCTATCTGGATCAAAAACTGGGCAGATCTTTTGACATCATCAGACCGCGTATGCCCCTTGCGGACAACGCACGTTACGCACAGTGGAAAATACACTTTGAGCGCTATCTCCCCCACATGAGCGACAACATCATCTTGATCGGCATCTCATTGGGGGGAATATTCCTCGCGAAATACCTCTCGGAAAACACTTTCCCGAAAAACATCACAGCAACATTTCTCATCTGCCCACCCTACGACAATACCCTTCCATCGGAAGAATTAACCGGTGGGTTCACGCTACCCTCCAACTTGTCTCTTGTGACACAAAATTCCCCAAAAACCTTTCTAATGTTTTCCAAAGATGATGATGTCGTCCCGATATCCCACGCCGAAAAATACAGAAAAAAACTGCCACAAGCAAAGATCATCATTTATAAAAGCAAAAATGGACACTTCAACATTGCCACATTTCCAGAGATTGTGAAGATCATCAAGGCGCTCTAAGACAGGCACCGTCAAACCTATGATTCACATCGAGAGACACGCACCAACAAAGGTGCTGCAAAACACTCTACACACATAAACCCCAGATCATACCCAGGATGACGTAGAAGAGCGTTATCACCTCACCCCATACCACGCAATCCCCTCATAATGCCATATATCGTGTGGATA
>CAYRUU010000041.1:0-7242 GCA_964427825.1 uncultured Micavibrio sp. | reverse complement strand
GAAAAAACACTTGTGGAAAAGGACAAGCGCGCGATGCTCGGCGAAGTGCAAAAGATCGCAAAGTTGGCGAAGTTTACCTATGTGCGTCAGCCGGAACCCTTGGGCGACGGGCACGCCATCTTGTGCGCACGCCATCTTGTGCATCCCAACGAATCGGTGGCGGTATTGTTTGGTGACGACGTCATTGACGGCGCTGTGCCTGCCATCAAGCAGCTCATTGACATCTATGAAAAATACACTGATCCCGTTATTGCGCTATGCGAAGTACCACGGGAAGATGTTCACCGTTTTGGCGTGGTTAATCCGCATAAAATTGCCGATCGGCTCTATGAGATCCGCGCATTTGTGGAAAAACCCAAAACCGAAGAAGCACCATCCAACTTAATTGCCGTGGGGAAATATGTGATCACGCCGGACGTATTTGAAAAATTGGAACAATCGCGCAATGATGCTGGTGAAATTCGCCTTGCCAATGCTTTTGTGCGCATGCTGGCAGATGATCGCCCTATCTACGGCTATGAGGTGGAAGGGGAGCGCTATGATTGCGGCGACAAATTCGGTCTTTTGCAAGCAACAATTCATATGGGACTCAAGCACCCTGAAACAAGAGAAAAGCTCCAAAAATATCTAACATCACTTAAATAGCATACGCTACGTCTATGATGTTTTTCGTATATGTGTTTATCTTCATTGCCATTGTTGCCACGCCATTGATCGTACAGAGTGGGTGGTGGATTTTTTCCGAAGATGAACTAGAGGCCCTGACACTTCTGGCGGCGGGTGTTGTGAGTTTTGGCATCTATCGCTTGCGTGACTATCAATTCTTTCAGACCATCGCCGATCGTGTGCATATACAACGTCTTTTTGCGCGTGCACAACGTGACTTATCAGAATCCTATTCCTACATCGGACACGCAAACCGCAAAAATGACATTGTCTACGACATCTTTTCCGATTTGCGCACGGTTTCCATCAAGGACTATGCGGATATTGTGGCACGTGTGATGCAGCTGTTGCCGTATGTACGCAGCTATGCTCTGCAGGTGATGACACGTGACACGCACGAACGCCTAGTAAAAATTAGCACGCTACATAACACGCGGTTAGATGACGCACTGTTTGAACGCACGACAAACCTTCGGACCTATGTGCAAAATGACATGTTGTTTGTGTACAGCGAATTGCCGGTGCATAATATCCGCGTCTGTTTGGCAATTCATAACAGCGAAACTGTACAAGAAGACACGAAATTGTTTCACGCCATCACCGCCTATCTCCTCATGGTACACTCACTGCGATACCACGCCTTGCACGAATCGTCTCCGTAATTTATAATACAGACCAGTATGAAAGTAATTCTCCTGCAAGATGACAAAACACTCGGTAAACGTGGCGCCATTGTCACGGTGTCCGACGGTTTTGCATTCAACAACCTCATTCCGCGCGGCATTGCCAAAGCGGCGACAGCGCACGTGATCAGAGAGGCAGAAGCGCGCGAGCGTAAGCGCCATGCCGACGCGCAAAGCGATCTTACACAGCGACGCGCTTTGGCAAAACAGATTCACAAAAAAACGATTACGATCGCCGCCAAGGCGAAAGAGACGAAACTGTTTGGCTCCATTACCGCCAAGGATATTGTTACAGCACTTGCCGCACAGCACAACCACGTTATTGTGGAAAAGGCGGTCATGTTGGACACACCCATCAAAGATGTGACGACACGTGAAGTGCGCATTGATTTCGGCGACGGGGTGACATCGGCCATTATTGTAAAAGTGACAAAAGCATAACATCCATGCGACACACGCAGCGGACGTGGGCAACAAGCGGGGAGTTGCTACAGCAACAACGCTTTTGTCTTTAAGAAGATAATTTATTAAATGACATTGTGTCGGTGCACAGTAAAGATTCTATGCAAAAACAGAACAATTGTAAGTACATTTTCGTTGTCGGCGGTGTGATGAGTGGAGTGGGGAAGGGGATTACATCGTCGTCACTTGCGCGCCTGCTCAAGGCGTGTGGATACACCGTCACGGCACTTAAGGTGGATCCGTATATCAATGTTGACGCCGGTACAATGAACCCGACGGAGCACGGCGAAGTGTTTGTGCTTTCCGACGGTGACGAGACCGATCAGGACATGGGAAATTATGAGCGCTTTTTGGATGTACAGCTGTCTCGTATCAACTACATGACAACGGGACGTGTCTATCAATCAGTGATTGAACGCGAGCGCAGCGGTGGCTACCACGGCAAGTGTGTGGAGGTTGTACCGCACATCCCACTGGAGATTATTGATCGTATTGAAAAAGCTGCGGAACAGGCGGATGCGGCAATCACATTGATTGAGATTGGCGGTACAATCGGTGAGTATCAAAACGTACTCTTCTTGGAGGCAGCGCGTATGATGAAATCGCGCCACCCGCACGACGTACTGTTTGTGATGGTGAGTTATGTACCTATGCCGAGCACCATCGGCGAGATGAAAACCAAACCAACGCAATATGCGGCGCGATCACTGAACGGCGCGGGTATCCAGCCTGACATCATTGTTGCGCGCGCTTCTGTGCCACTTGACCAGAAACGCAAAGAGAAAATTGCTTTGAGCTGCGATGTTGAGGAGGAGGCGGTAATCAGTGCGCCGGATGTGGAGAGCATCTATCACGTACCGGTTAATTTTGAGAAAGACCATCTTAGTGCCATTGTACAGAGGAAACTGGGGCTTGTGGAGAAGCCGTGTGATCTTCATGAATGGATTGATTTTACAACAAAAATTGAAACGGCTACTGCACCTGTGCGGATTGGCGTAGTGGGGAAATATTTTGAGACGGGCGACTTTGTCTTGTCCGATGCCTATATCAGCGTGATTGAGGCAATCAAGCACGCTGCATTCCATGCCAACCGCAAACCCATTTTGGCGTGGCTGGATAGCACAGTTTATGAAAATGATCCAGCAGCATTAGAAGACTTGCGCAATTACGACGGGATTGTTGTGCCGGGCGGTTTTGGATCGCGCGGTGTGGAAGGCATTATTGCTGCGGCGCAATTTTGTCGCGAGCAGCGTATCCCTTATTTGGGACTGTGTTATGGCATGCAAATCGCTGTGATTGAATTTGCGCGCAATGTTGTTGGGCTTACCAACGCCAACACTACAGAAATCAATCCCGCATCACCACATTGCGTTGTCGACATCTTGCCGGAGCAAAAGAAGAAATTGGATCGTAATGATTTGGGGGGCTCCATGCGTTTGGGATCCTATACGGCGCACATTGTGCCAAAGACAATTGCCGCACAGGCCTATGGTACAAAGACCGTTACCGAGCGCCATCGTCATCGCTATGAAGTGAATGCCGCATATGTAAAGCAGATCACAGACGCCGGTATGATTTTTTCCGGCACATCGCCTGATGGTGCGCTCATGGAAATTATGGAATTACCGCGCGAGACACATCCGTTTTTTCTTGCCACACAATTTCACCCGGAGTTTCAATCTTCGCCTCTTGTGCCGCATCCGCTTTTCAATGCTTTTATTGCCGCCGCCACTGCAATGAAAAAGAAATAGCAATAAACGAAAACCGCCCCTGTGGGGCGGTTTTTTCCGTACGACATAAAGGACATTTACTTCTTTGTTTCCATCACAATGTCTACGAACTTGCGTGACGTGATTTTTCCAGTAAAATCCTTAACCTTCTTGTCAACAAAACGAACGATACCGGCAACGTTGGCATAGAGTGTATCATCTGAACCGCGTCGCACATTGAGACCAGGATGTATTTTTGTTCCGCGTTGCCGCACGAGAACATTTCCTGCTTCTGCGCGCTGCGATCCATACACTTTTACACCAAGACGCTTTGCAATTGAATCGCGACCGAGTTTCGTAGATCCGCCAGCTTTACGTTGTGCCATAGCAATACCAAATACGATTTATCAAGAGAAACACCTTTTGCTGTTTCTTGCATACTGTGGTAGTATATCCGAAGAATGTATAATTGTCAATTACCACTATGTCATTGCTTCGCACAGTTTGTCTACGCACATGGACATGGCTGATCGCCCACGAGAAGCACCTTTTTGCGAGTTTTGTGGCACTGTGTGCCGTTGCGGGGAGTTTTTTATTTGGTTTTTACAGCGGTGCTGCGGAGCGTGAGGATCCTTTAATCACCATCGTACGTCCTGCGCAGCCTGTGGCGCAACCCAATGAGGTGGGGGAGTCTTCTGCACAGGCACCTTCTCCCACACTGACTGCGCGCGATTGCCTCTTTGTTGGCAGTGCCAAGGGTACAAAGTACTATCCGCCAACATGCTCCTACGCCAAAAACATCGCCAAAGAAAACTTGCGCTGTTTCACATCCGCGGAGCAGGCGCAAAAAGAAGGGTATACGCGCTCACAGTCATGTTAGAAAGCGTCTATGTAACCAACCACATGCAATAATCTATTTTTATCACTAACCTCACAATCGCTATGGATGCCAAAAAAACATTCATCATCAATATGGGTGGATCGCTCATTGTGCCGGATGATGTTAATACGGATTTTCTCATACAGTTTCGCGCACTTATCATTGATCAAATCACACAAAAACAACAGCGCTTTGTTTTTATCACTGGTGGCGGTAAAACAGCACGGCATTATGCACAAGCGGCCACGGCAGTTGTTGCCGATGTTGCGGATGAAGATCGGGACTGGCTGGGCATCCATGCAACACGGTTGAACGCACATCTGATCCGTACAATTTTTAGCGACTATGCCTACCCGCGCATCAATACCAATCCGCATGATCTTGAAGATTTTCACCAATGCAACAACGCCATCATGATTGCTGCGGGATGGAAACCGGGTTTTTCCACTGACTACGACACAGCGCTTTTGGCACGCTACCTGGGTATCAAGAAGATCATCAACCTTTCTAACATTGACTATGTCTATGACAAGGATCCGAAGAAATACCCCGATGCACAAAAAATTGAGGAGATGTCGTGGAATCAATACCGTGAACACATTGACACGAAATGGACACCAGGCATGAACGTCCCGTTTGATCCCGTGGCATCGGAGTATGCAGAAAAAGAGGATTTAGAAGTTGTCACACTTGCCGGTGCAAACCTTGACAACGTCGCCGCATATCTCAATGAAGAAAAGTTTCACGGTACAGTGATTAAAAATCACTAGTAGCGTTTTCACATCTTTCCCATAATAGCTGTGTACTGTAATAAAGTAGAGAAATGTTCTGTATAGAGTTTCTCCATGCATACAAATGCACGGCAATGAAACCACCTCCGATCATCAGCAAAGCAGGCTCTGTGGATAAGTTGTGAAACCCGACTTCCCTCTTGTCATTTTACAAAAGGGCAGGGGACCTCTCTGGGAGTTCTCTGCAAAATATATAGTCACGCACTTTCTGTAAAAAGGGGCATTGCACACCTCCTAATGAATACTGTGGACGTTTTGCTGCAGTGTATTCTTTTGCAATATTTGCGAGAGTACCTTATGGTATGCCATGACGCTACTTTAAGGACGGCCTCGTTGTTTTACATACAAGCCACACAAGAGCATGATCACGCAAGCCGTTCTATTGTTGGATAAAACGAATAGAACAGGATCACACAAGGGACTATCATAGCGATGGGTATTATTATGACGATGCCGCGTACGCTAAAGGAAATGAGAAGCATCCTCCTTTCTCTCCCATGCGACTACGCCACACAAACATATTATAATATTTAACACCTCTTCTCCTGTTTTTACAGTATGTCGCACAATGTATATTATACGACATTATACAAGACATACCCTTATCTTTTTTAAAGTAGCATCAATGAAAACAAACACCGCAAGCGACGTGCCATGTGGCAAGGAGTTCCTATTATAATAAATAATTAAGCCGTGTATTATGCTATATCTATGGGACAAAGGACTCTCTCCCTATACGATGTGTGCACTACGTCGTATGACTGTGATTGAGATGTGATGTTCTACAGGCATACAGTGTAATTTCCGGAGGAGTTCTTTACACAAAAAGCATTGCAAAAGATTATTGTGGTGTATTTTTATGATTCACGTATTTTTGATTAAAATTGAAAAATAATTTTTATCAAAATAAAAAATATTTTTATATACCTATACATCGCTAGTTATTTGACATGCGTCAAGAATCACTGCCTTGCAGTGCAAGGTAAGGTGCTATCATTGGTATTCTTCTCATCCCTCATCACTTTTTACATTTCCACAACAGAGAGGTAAAAGGTTGTGCGACATTAAAGGTGTTGCCTGGTTTTTGATTGGAATGTTGTTGTATTATTCTATGAAAACGTAGAAATCTCACTACAATCGCCCTTCGTAAGCGCGACATTGCGTTGCCAATGGCTTTTTTTAGATTACTCCCCTCCTTCCCCTTTGGGATGTAAAGAACATTGCGCACTTTGCTTCCCTCTCATCTTTTTGGCACGTGCTTCCCCAACATCTTTGTTGTGTGGAGAAAGGAGATACAACTTGACTTCACTCCTACCCACCACATCCAAGGGGTCAGGACCAAATAATAGCTGATTTTTGCCATTTGGGTCTCCCCCGAAAACCTTTGGTGCTTGAGCGCTGATGTCTACACCATACATATTTTTGATACGTATGGCATTTAGACACTCTGTCAAGAGTGCATAATGTTGATCATCCGCATCACAGAGCCATTGCGTGATGCGATTTTTGAGATCGTAGCATGCAGCTTGTGTGCGATAGCCTGCAGGTGTGGCGCCACCAAACGGATCTGGTAATTCCATAACCACCAAAACTCGTATGCTTGCCATGTCCTCGCACTGTGCTACAGCCATGCCGACGCTTTTCTGCAGCGAATGTGTTTTCGCACAAGAAAACTCGGCAAACGAAAAAAATGATACGCAAAAAATCATTGCACCGATCACGACATCTCTCACGATCAACCTCCGCTTTTTAATGTTGTGTTATTTTTTTGTAAAGCAAGACACAAGCCATTTTATCAAAGCACCACACTTTGTCAATGACATCTTTTCACCAAAAATCATCATTTTTGCGAATAGTGTAGTTTTGGCGGGTTCATAGATTCCACAATGAACCCTGCAGCTCTTCAGTCTGTGGTGCGTAAGACTCTTCGGTCGGGATGACATCCAGCAAAGTCAAAATAATACCAATCAGGCGTGAAGATGACACATGACTTCCCTACCGCAACGCATGCCATGCAACACCTTCATAGCCCCAAATGGTGGGTGGATAAG
>CAYRUU010000040.1:0-7582 GCA_964427825.1 uncultured Micavibrio sp. | reverse complement strand
GTAGATGTAGGCACCTGTGATGGCGTAATTGCTCGTGGGGTTTGTCGGTTTTTCCACAATGTCAATCACCGTGCCGTGTTCATCAACCGTTGCCACTCCAAAACGCTCTGGATCCGGCACTTTTTTGGCGAAGATGCCACCGCCACCAGTAAAGGTTGTGATGGCGTGCACAATCGTATCAGTGTCTTCAAAGATGTTATCACCCAAAATCATCGTCACATTGTCATTGCCAATGAAGGAAGCGCCAATGGTGAATGCCTCGGGCAATCCCGCAGGAATTTGTTGAATTGACGAATAAATGGAAATGCCGTGTGGTCGCAGCAGCGGCTCCAGCATGTTCATGAAACTCCCACTATGCTGCGGTGATGTGATGATGAGAATGTCCTTGATGCCCGCACGCACCAAGATGTTTAGCGGATGAAAAATCATCGGCACACGCCCCACGGGGAGCATTTGTTTGGATGTTTGGTCGGTCAGCGGCCAAAGGCGCGATCCTGTGCCACCAGCAAGAATGATGCCTTTCATGATGGGTTCCTTTGTTTTTGATGGTTTTTTTGGTGATTGTCCTGTCATATAAAGAACTCCTTATAGATTATAGAAAACATACATTTTTAGCAAGCATACAGAGGAAATGTCTTGCACAGTGCTATTACTTCTTTGTGGAGTGCGCGCAGTGCGCGTGCATTATCGTGCGCATCACATGCCGCATTGATCCATGCGGCAATCATCATCACCTCTTGCTCCTTCATGCCGCGCGTAGTGACAGCTGGCACGCCCAAACGAATACCACTGGGATCAAATGGGCTGCGCGGGTCATCAGGGATCATGTTTTTATTGAGTGTAATTCCTACAGACTCCAAAACGGCTTCCGTTTGTTTACCAGTCATTCCCTTACTCTTCACCATATCAATCAACAGCAAATGATTTTCCGTCTTGCCAAAGCAGATGTGAAAGCCGTACTTTGTAAGCTCCTTCTCCAGTACTTTGGCGTTGCGTAAAATTTGTGTTGCATATTTTTGAAAACGTGGTGTGAGTGCTTCACCGAGTGCCACCGCTTTGGCGGCGGTGTTGTTCATATGAGGTCCGCCTTGAAAGCCAGGGAATGTCGCTTTGTCAATTGCTGTAGCGTACGGCTTTTTACATAGAATCATGCCACCACGTGGACCGCGCAAGGTTTTGTGTGTGGTAGTTGTTACGACATCACACACGCGCACGGGATTGGGCAGCGCTTTCCCCGCCACGAGTCCGGCAATGTGCGCCATGTCCATCATGAGAATCGCTCCGACATCATCGGCAATAGTACGAAATGCCCTATAATTCAAGTTGCGTGAGTATGCGGAAAAACCGGCGAGGATCATTTTTGGACGGTGTTTTTTGGCAAGCGCGTGCAAGGTGGTGTAGTCAATGGTGCCATCCGCTTCCGTTGTGTAGCGAAGGAAGTTGTAGATTTTTGCCGCAAGCGTGACGGGGTGCCCATGCGTTAGGTGTCCGCCATGCCCTAAGTCCATACCCAAAACAGTGTCACCAGGCTGCAGCAATGCACTATAGACGATCATGTTTGCCGGCGCGCCGGAATGCGGTTGCACATTGACATGTTGCGCTCCAAACAACTTCTTGGCGCGCGCAATCGCCAACCGCTCCACGTGGTCGGTAAATGTTTGCCCGCCGTAGTAGCGATTGCCCGGATAACCTTCCGCGTATTTATTGGTCATCACGCTGCCCAACGCCTCCAAAACGGCATCTGAAACATAATTTTCCGACGCAATCAACTCCAATCCTTCCTTTTGTCGTTTGAGTTCTCCCGCAATCGCTCTTGCCACGTCGGGATCGGATTTTTGCAATATTGCCATAGAAGCTATAATCACAAGATACATCGTTTTCCACCTCTTCATGGTACTATGCCAACGCTTTTCTGTAAAATCTGGACAAAAAGAGTATAGTGATGTATAGTGCGCTATTGGTCGGAAAAAACCAATAGCTCGTTAACACTTCACATGTAAAGCCACTGAGGAGGTGCATGATGTCGTACACAGAAACGCGAGGAAAAGCCGTTGTTTTTTTGTCAAAAAAAATATCCCTGACGCAGGAGGAGATCGGGGAAATACTACATCAAGGCTTTGTATCTCTACGGATCTTAAATCTTATAAGGGAAAACTTCCCTTTTGAGGATTTCGCCGCCCTGGCAAAACTCTATCAGAAAATGGGACCTAGCCAAGGTGAGAGCTCGCTACGCGCAAAGAAGCCTACGGCAAAATCCCTCTACCACAAAAGAGGTGATAAAAAAGTACAAAATAATACAAATACGTTTTTAAAGAATATTATAAACCGTCACACGGACGGAGGTGGTGCAGTCAATCTCGCACGTGTGCGGATTTTGATACGGGAGGTGTGGCAGAACTGTGACGTGTTTCACGACCCAGAAACACACTCCATCGCTATCGTGGATGGCAATGGAAGAATTATTGAAGAGGCTTTGTGCCCGCAAGGGTACAAAGTCGTATAAAAGATTCATCACCGCATCGTGCATTGTCACGATGCGGCGTTTTTTATGCGGAAATACGCAATATAATGCCGGATGTTTTTTTCAAAAGCCCGATGATGCGCGCCATAGCGGCGTCCACATCTTCCGTGAGCAGGGTGTGGTCGTCGGCACCAAATGTCATCCGACACGCCATGGAGCGCTCCCCTGTTGTGCGGTTGTGATACACATCAAAGACCGTCACATCCCGCAGCAGTGCGCCACCCACATCCGCAATCTGCGCAGTGACCGTCGCCACCTCCATGCGTGGTGGCAGCGTCATAGAGAGATCGCGCGTCACGGTCGGATACTTCGGCAACGGTGTGAATAGCGGAATATGCGCATCCGCGATCGTAAACTTTTCCACGGAAAGCTCCATGATGGCGACGCGTGTATTTTTAATCCCATAAAATTTTTGCGTGCGTGGAGCAATCTCACCAATCCATCCAAGAGCGTCTCCTGCTTGTGTGCGCACTACGGCGCGCCGCGTGGCGTGCAAAAGTGGCACCGTCATCGCGGACGCTTCCACATCTGCATCACAAACAATCGCACCCATGCCACACCGTGCGGCAAGATGCTCCGCCACACCTTTCAGTTCATAGAACTGCGATCCGTCCGTGGCGCGCGATGCCGCCGTCACGCCGAGGTGCAGATGCTCCTCCGGCAATACCGTATCCGTTGGGTTGTAGATACGTCCGATTTCACAAATGTGCACATCCGCAGCATAACTGAGATTTTTTTTGACGGCGCGACACAGTCCCGGCAGTAAGCTCCGCCGCATCAATGCATAGTCCGGCGTCAATGGATTGAGTACAGGCACATGGTCTTTCGCCGTAATCCCACTGGCTTCGGCATCGCCAGCGGCGTAATACGCATAGGATTTCACCTCATCAAAACCGTCCGCTACGCATTTGTCCATGGCAGCGTGTTCGGCGCGGCGCAAACTGTTTGTTTCCGGTGTCACAATCGCCTCACATAGTGGTGTCGGTGTGATCTTGTCATAACCGTACAAGCGTCCAATCTCCTCGATGAGATCTTCCTGTGTAGTGAGATCGCGGCGCACCGTCGGCACGGTGACGGTGAAGATGTCTTGCTTGTCCCCCTGTACTACCCACATGCCAAGGCGCGTCAGAATCGTGGTAATGTCCTTTGCTGCAATGGCTGTACCCAAGAGACTGTGCACAGCAGGCAGCGTGAGCGCTACCGTCCATGGTGCAACCGGCGTGGGATAGATGTCCGTTGCGGCGACCACACGTGCACCACAGATGTCTGTGAGAAGTGCAACGGCACGCTCCGCGGCATATGCCGCTATATTTGGATCAAGATCGCGCTCAAAGCGAAACGCTGCATCCGTCGGCAGTCCATGGCGCCGCTGCATGGCACGTACAGTCGGTGCGTCAAACGACGCACTTTCCAAGACCAGCGTTGTCGTTTTCTCCGTGATACCACTTTCCTTACCACCCATTACACCCGCCAAAGCAATTGGTTCTTTACCATCGGTAATAACCATATCATCTGCCGTCAATGCGCATACCGTATCATCCAGAAGCGTCAGTTTTTCCCCTTCTTGCGCCATGCGTACAACAATTTTTTTCACAAGATGAGCATCAAAGGCATGTAGCGGCTGCCCCGTCTCTAGCATCACATAGTTGGTAATGTCCACAACGGCATTGATGGGTTTGATGCCGCATGCACGTAAGCGATCGCGCATCCACTGCGGTGTCGTGTGATTTGCCACGCCATCCAGAAGTACGGCGCCATAGCGGCGACAATGTTCCGTAGTTACTGTAGCATCATAGGGTGTTGTGACAGACGGCATCGTCCTGTCCAGAGGTGTTAAGCGCTTTCCTTCTAATGCTTGGATTTCACGCGCCACGCCAATGTGTGATAAACAATCGTGTCCGCGATTTGGCAAAATTTTGATATCAATCACCGTATCATTGCGTCCCGTGTATGTCGCAAAATTCTCTCCTACGGGTGCATCATCCGCAAGTACGATGATGCCGTCGTGATTTTTTCCGATGCCCAACTCATCTTCCGCACAGATCATGCCGTTGGATACTTGCCCGCGAATTATTGTTTTTGCGATCTTTATGCCAGATGGCAGTATTGCGCCGGCGCGTGCCACCGGTACTTTTTGCCCCACTGCAACATTTGGGGCGCCGCATACAATCGTCAGCGACTCCCCCGTGCCTACATCAACCGTTGTCACATGCAGGCGGTCGGCGTTGGGATGTTTGGTTTTAGTGAGTACTTTGCCGATCACCACATTTTCCAATCCGCGCGCAAGGTCTTTCATCCCTTCCACTTCAAAACTGTGTACCGTAAAAAGATCCACAAGCTCTTCTGCCGATTTTTTTGTCCCGCTCAATTCCTTGAGCCAATTGTAACTATAGAACATATGTTTTGTTACAAGTTCCTAAAACTGTCGCGTAAATCGCACATCTCCACTGTGAAACAGGCGAATATCATCAATCTTGTATTTCATCATTGCCAATCGCTCCAGACCAAACCCCCACGCAAAACCCTGATAGATGTTGCGATCATAACCCGCGGCGACAAAAACATTTTGGTGCACCATACCAGCACCACCCACTTCAATCCAGCCCGTTTTCTTGCACAGACTGCATCCCTTACCATCGCACGACGTGCATGAAATATCAAACTCAAAACCCGGCTCCACAAACGGAAAATAACTCGGGCGCACGCGCACAGTGATCTCTTTTTTGAAAAACTCCGTAAAAAACGTCTCCGCTACGGACAAGAAATGTGCCACACTCACATCTGGACCCACAACCAGCGCTTCAAATTGATGGAATGTGTGCTCGTGTGATGGATCGGTTGCCTCATTACGAAACACGCGCCCCGGCACAATGATGCGCAGCGGCGGCGTGTGCGTTTCCATATAACGCACTTGCACTGACGACGTTTGTGTGCGCAAAACGGCGCCCGTGCCCTTCGTACGCCCCTCTTCTTGTGAAATCCAAAATGTGTCCTGCATGTCACGTCCCGGGTGGTCATCCGGCATATTCACGGCGTCAAAATTATAGAATTCCGTATCAATGTCTGGTCCATCGGCAATTGCAAAACCCAGCGACGTGAAGATGTCCTCAATGTTGCGTTGCACGATCGTAAGTGGGTGGAGATGGCCTCGTCGCGCGTGGATACTTGGTGCCGTCACGTCAATCCACTCCGCATCAGCATCCGCCGCACTTTCCAGCGCCTCTCTTTTCTCCTCCAGCGCGTCGCCAATAGCTTTTTTTGCGGCATTAGCAAGTGGTCCAATACTCTTTTTCTCCGTCGCCGAGAGGTCTTTCATATTTTTCAGCAGCGCCGTCAGCGCGCTCTTCTTGCCCAAAAACGCCACACGCAACACGTCCACAGCGTCCACGTCGTGCGCTGTCGCAATTTTCGCCAATGCCTCTGTACGGATATTCGCAATAGTTTTTTTCATACAGGATGTATCACCGATCACTGATCACGATTTTTACAAAAAAATGTTTACCCACTTTGAGGATGGTATTGTGATGATCTGCAGTAACCGCTGTATCTTCCTCCGTCACTTTTGCACCATCCACCGACACGCCGCCTTGACGGATTTTACGTCGCGCGTCACCCTTGCTGCGTGCAGCGCCGCTTGCCACAAGGTACTCCACCAGTGGTGTTCCGTCAGCACACACGTGCGTGGACACATCGTCAGGTAGTTCCTTTTTGGAAAACGTGTTGATGAAGTAGTCTTGCGCGTGCTTCGCCGCATCGGTACCGTGAAACATGCGCACCAGCTCATGCGCAAGCGCACTCTTTGCGTCACGTGGATTTTCTAGTGCCAAAAGATCGTCAATCGCATCCAACGACAAACGTGTACAGCCTACCAAAAGCGGTCGCAACATACCATCCGGCTGAGCCATAATTGCGCCAAAGAGATCCTGCGGCGACGCATTGAGAAAAACACCTGTATTGTTGGACTTGGACATCAAAAGCCCCGTCTGCTCATCGGCGATCAAGTTGTTCGCGATAACATATTTTTCTTTGTTGCGCATCTTTTGCATCAATGTACGTCCCGCAAGTGCATTAAAAATTTGATCACTACCACACAACTCTACATCCACATCCATTGCCACGCTATCAAAACCCTGCATCAGCGGATAGAGAAATTCATGCACATAGACGGGACGCCCTTCCGCGATACGCTTGTCAAACATGTCGCGTTCCAACATTTGCTGCACTGTAAAGTGACTTGCCAAATCCAAAACATCCGTAAGTGTCAGTGACGCAAGCCAGTCAGCATTATACTTCACGAGAAATGGATTGTGAGAATCGTCAAAGGAAACGATATTTTTTACTTGATCCACCCATCCGGAAAAATTCTCTTGCACCTGCTCTTTGGTCTGCTTGACGCGGACTGATGACTTTTCCGACGGGTCACCGATCATTCCCGTAAAACTACCAATCAAAAAAATCACTTCATGTCCCAGCGCGCGAAAGTCCTCCAATATAAGCAGGCCTTGCGCATGCCCTAAGTGCAATGATCGCGCCGTGGGATCAAAACCCATATAGAAACGCAAACGTTCGCCAGAAAGCAGACGTGTACGAAAAGCTTCTTTTGTCGGAAAGAAATGCGCAATCACGCCACGGTCGAGAATCGCATCAACACTATGAGGGTCTGTATTAATCATAGAAAACAATTTTAAAATGGTCGCGTTGGATCATCAGTGACAGGGTGTTCATTGTCTAAAAACGGCGATGGCTCGTCAGACAATGGCTTTTGCTCCGCTATTTTTTGCTGCGGTACGTACGCAGTGTCATCAAATGTATCCGCGTGCACCTGCTCCGTCTGCACATCCGTCCACTTGGTCCGTGTACGAAACAATCGTGATAAAAATCCCATAAAAAACACAAAAAAGATGTCTATACACAGCGTAACACAAAATAAAACAAACGTCTACACTACCACGATGTGGCAAAAAATGACGTAAGAAGGATTCACGTCATCCCAAACAGAGAAAAGATATCACCTCACCCCATACCACGCAATCCCCTCATAATGCCATATATCGTGTGGAT
>CAYRUU010000039.1:0-7652 GCA_964427825.1 uncultured Micavibrio sp. | reverse complement strand
CTCGTCACACTGTCAGGGATCGTCACACTCGTGAGTTGGTTGTCATGGAAAGCAGAGATTCCGATACTCGTCACACTGTCAGGGATCGTCACACTCGTGAGTTGGTTGTCATAGAAAGCAGAGATTCCGATACTCGTCACACTGTCAGGGATCGTCACACTCGTGAGTTGGTTGCTATGGAAAGCATCGTTTCCGATACTCGTCACTGTTTTGCCCGCTATCGTCTCGGGGATATTGACATCCTTGGGACAGGACGCATCATTGGAGTAGTCAGTGATCGTGTTTCCCGCTCCATTCATCGTGAAGCACGTATCTGGAGTTCCTGCATTTACCGTGATCACCTGAGTCGCAGTTTTACCGCTGTCGGTATGTGTGATCACGACCTCCGTATTTTCTGCCGCGAGAGCTGCTGCATTTGCCGGAGAGGCGGTGATTCCTTTCATTGTGAAACTAGCAAAGGGCACATCTTCTTTGGAGTTGTCAGATTTTGTCAAAGTAACAACCAAGCCGGAAAGATTAAGCTGATCTCCTATGATGTAGTTGGTTTTCGTGGGAGGAGCTTTGATCGCAATGCTGTCTACAGCGATCACTGGATCTGCCACAGTGATTGCTTGCATTGTATTTTTGCCGCTTTCAGCATGAGTAATTGTAACTTTATTATTGGCAGTACCGAGGATCACATTATTGACTGGAGCGGTGGTGAGACCTTTGGCAGAAAAGTCTGCAAAAAAAACGTCTTCTGTTGAGTTATCAAGCTTTGTTAATGTCACAACAAGACCGGAGAGATCAAGTTGTTCACCGGTAGTATAGTTGGTTTTAGTCGGCGGGGTTTTAACGTCAACCTTGGAAACAACCGTTGAGGAGATGAACTCATACGTCACTGACGGTTCATCCCAACTTCCGGATGTTGCCACATATCCTGCAGCTGTTGGTTTGGAGTACATCGCCTGTGGTAATGTTGGCGAGAAACTTGTAGTAGTGACTTTCAGTTTACCTGTTCCCTTTAAATACACAGCATTTGCTATTCCATAGGCTTTCTCTGTTGCTGTTGCGCTCCTTTCATTCACAGTAATGTCCGCTGTAGCCGTATCCTCCATAGTCAATGTGCCCATCAGTCCATAAGCGCCCCCTCTAGTTGTCTCAGTATGTCCGTTAACGTTAATAATCAACGTCGCCCCATTAGAAAGTGTCATAGAACCACCCACACCGATAACGTAATTATCCTTGTTGTTGATGTTATTAGCGTTTACATTAAGAGTAATTCTGTTGACAGTCACATTGTAATACAGCGCTCTACCATGGTTTGCATTGAGAGTGAACTGTGCGCCGGGCACACCATCAATATTGGTTCTATTTCCAAAGAAAAGAGCCTCATGCCCATCACTGGTAACGGTACTATCGCTTTGAACAAAGATACTGATATCCGCCCCACTCGCCTTGATCGCTCCTCCGTTATAGCCATCCAAAACGAGTCTGGTGCTGGCTTCATCATACGACATCCCGCTTGGAAAGGTGGTAGTATTGTTTAAGGCATACGTTTGCCATGTGGTTCCGTCGTAAATGTCAATATTCGTTGCGGGCGCGGCATGCGCTGTGCTTGTTGTGGACTGCCACAAAAACACCGTCGCCGTGATAGCGAAGATGTAAAAAAATTTTGCATTATTGTCCGCATAGTATTTACCCAAATAAAAATTACTATCTCCATCTTATCTTACACGTCGCACATGGTCAATCACACACTTTATCACCGGCAAAGAATGTGCTACACTGTAAGAGTTGTCAACGTGATACTGCCGTGCCGCGTTGCACATGTTATCCATGTAAAAACAACCCTATGAAGGACCTCCAAGAAGTTTTCAACGACTTGCAAGTTGCCAAAAAGGAGATGAAAGAGATTCGCAAAGAATACAAGGACGTGCTTGCGCAGGATGCGGAGTATCAAGCTGTACTGGAAAAAGCACTTGCGCTACGCGAGACAAAAAAGCAACATGAGATCGCTGCACAGCACATGCTTGGTGAACGCTGGGGACGTCTTGAGGATCTCAAAGGTGACGTGAAAGCGTATCAAGAAATGATCTCTGATATTTCCATGACAAGTCTTATGGACGGCCACACCGTGGAAGTACGTGATGAATACGACAACCTCTATGAGCCGGTCTACGTTGTTGGCTTTCGGAAAGTGAACTAAAAACTCCGTGCAGGGAAACACAAACGACATGTACCCGGTGCATGTCGTTTTTTTTCTTTCTGCCACCACCTTCACTCTTTGGCCTTCCGACTGTTTTACAAACATGCCTGCGCGCGCTGCAATCGTTGCAAGGTGATGTCTTTTCCAAGTACCCACGCGCAATCAAAAGGGCTTGGTGACTTCTTTTCTCCGGTGAGTGCGGCGCGTAGCGGCCAGAGAAAATCACCACGTTGCTCCCCTGCCGCTTCCATGAGAATTTTTTCCAAAGTGTCCCGTGTCCAGTCTTTTTCGGGCAGTGCAGTAAGCACCTCCTGTGCGCGTTGCAACGCCTCGTGCGTCTGCGCATCAGTGTTGGTCTTCCAGCGCAACACATCTCTCTCAACAGTGACATCCTCGGTAAAAAAGAATTGATTGGAGACACCAATCTGTTGATACGTTTCCAGGCGGTCTTGCTCCACGGTCAGTACACGCTTGATAGAATCTTCCGTTTTATAGCGCTCCGGCGCGCGCACAAAAAAATCCTGCTTTTCCAAAAACGGCAGCCCGTTGCGGTACAGCGCATCAATCGTCATTTTTTTAATATGCTCGCGACTGATCCACCGTAGCCGGTCCATGTCAAACACGCCACCCGCGCGATTGAGTTTTGCAAGATCAAATTGCGCGACCAACTCCTCCATGGTAAAAATTTCCTGTGTTGTTTTGGGATTCCAACCAAGCAAGATGATGAAATTGATGAGTGCTGCCGCCGGAAAGCCCTGATCACGAAAGTCCTTCACGCTCACGCCGCCCTCGCGCTTAGACAATTTTTTCTTGTCCTTGTTGAGAATGGGCGCCACATGACAAAAGCGCGGCATAGCATCCGCCCATCCCAATGCGTGATAGAGGATCACATGTTTGGGCGTGGACGCGAGCCACTCTGTGGCGCGGATCACATGAGAAATCTGCATGAGATAATCGTCCACCACAACGGCAAAATGATATGTCGGAAAACCATCGGACTTGATGAGAACTTGATCGTCAATGGTAGTATTATCAACGCTGAGGGAACCAAAAACGATGTCGTCAAATGTCGTTGTACCTTCCGGCACTTTCAAGCGAATCACATACGGGTCGCCAGCGGCAATCTTTTGCGCAATGCCCTGTGCGGAAAGCGCGCAACACGTGCGATCATATTTGGGCGCCTCCTTGCGCGCCATCTGTTGTGCGCGCATGGCGCTCAAGCGTTCCGCCGTGCAAAAGCAATGATAGGCTGATCCGTTGTCCAAGAGTGTGCGAATATGCTTTTGGTAAAGAGAGAGACGTTCGGATTGGATGTACGGTCCATAGCCACCCTTCTGCACAAGCGCACCGTCGTTGTCACGCATCACGCCCTCTCCCACTACCACCCCGCCCCACTGCAGGTCATCCACCTGACGCTCCACGGCACCTTCAACAAATCGCATGCGGTCCGTGTCTTCAATGCGCATCAAAAACGCGCCGCCTTCTTTTGCCGCAAGAAGATAGCCAATCAACGCCGTACGCAAACCGCCAATATGTAATTCCCCCGTTGGCGACGGCGCAAAACGCACGCGCACGGGACCACCATTTCGCTGTGTCATCACAATATCATTTACGTGTCATCGTGAGGTTATTGAACCACGTTTTGGGGTTTTGTGCAATGCATGATGCTTTTTCTTCACAACAAAAAACCGCCCCGCGTGGGGTGGTTTTGATTGTGCAGTGTTATTTGATCACCAGTTCACGCAGGTCATACGTCACGCCCTCGCGCTGCCACTTCTTCAGCGTCCGCAAAGCACTAGTGGAAAGCTGCATGGTCATCTTGTCGCCAGTCGCAGGATTGACCAACGTGCGCTTTTGGATATTGACGCAAAATGTACGCTTTGTCTTACGCTGGGAGTGAGAGACGTTGTTGCCAACCATTGTGCCTTTACCAGTCAATGCGCATCGTCGTGCCATAGTCGTAGGAATTAAAATCAATTACAAAAGTTATTTCTTTTCGCGATATTTGGTATGCGTGCGCGCAATCGGATTGAACTTCATCAGCTCAATTTTGATACCGCGGAGTTTCTTCATGTTCTTGTGCGACCAAATGACATGCCCTTTACCCTTGCCGTCCTTATCGCCCTCCGATACCAGTTTGATGAGATTATCTTGTGACATAGTGAAAACACTAAATGAAAAATGCCGTAGCAAAACAATACACTTCCGCACATGTTGGCGGAAATCCATGTATACGTCATATTATACATGATTTTTGAAATCGCGCAAGAGGTATGCTATACTGAGAGTGTAAATAGTATAAAATATCACGATGGGAAAATTCGTCCTCTCTACGGGCGCCAATGGCGACACGTACTTTAATCTCAAAGCAGGCAACGGCGAGATTATCCTCTCAAGCCAAGGCTACGCCTCACGCAGCAGCGCACACAATGGCATTGTCTCCGTCAAGAAAAACGCCCAAAACGACGATCAGTATGAGCGCAAAACGGCATCCGACGGCAGTGCATTTTTCGTCCTCAAGGCGGTAAATGGCGAGGTGATCGGCAAAAGTGAAATGTACACCTCCACATCGGCAATGGAAAACGGTATTGCGTCCGTCAAGAAAAACGCACCAACCGCAGAAATTCACGATGCGCAATAATTTCTCCGCATCGCTGGAGAGAAGTGTTCCAAAAAGACAGGTGTTTTCACGCCTGTCTTTTGCGCTTCTCATCAGAGGACTGTTGCCCCACTAGCTGCCCGCATGCGCCGTGGATATCGTCGCCGATGCTCTTGCGAATGGTGCAGGGCACGTGCGCGGCGTGCAGTGCATCACGAAACGCCTGCACGCGGTCGCGCGGTGACGGTGCAAACCCCTCGCCGATGCTGTTGTAGCGGATGAGATTGACATGGAGCAAGTCCGTGCGCCCAATGGTGCGCAAATAGGTCATGAGGTCGCTCGCATCATCGGGTGTATCATTGATGCCGTCCAGCATGATATATTCCATGAAGATCTTGCGGTTGTTTTTGCTAAAGTAGTAGCGCAATGCGTCGGCAAGATCGGCAAGCGGAAAGCGCCGATTGACCGGCATATACCGTGATCGTTTTTCGTCGGTGGCGAAATGGAGTGAGATGGCAAGATGAACTTGACTATGCGTATCGGCAAACTGTCGTATACCTGGTGCAATGCCGGATGTGGAGACAGCTATGCCCCGCTGCGAAAACCCATAGAGATCCGCGTCCATAAGCCATGTGAGACTTTGTCGGACCGCATCCCAATTGTTGAACGGTTCACCCATGCCCATGTAGACGATGTGTGTAAATGTGCCGTCCACCTTTTCCCGCCGCATGTACTGACGCCAAAAAAGCGCTTGCGAGGCGATTTCATCTGCCGATAAATCACGCACAATGCCCAGTGTACCCGTTGCGCAAAACGCGCAGCGCATCGCACAGCCCACCTGCGACGACACACACGCCGACCACGTGCCAGGCTTTGGCGCAATCAACACGGTTTCAATGTGTTGCCCATCCGCAAGCCGGAGTAGCGCCTTGATGGCGCGTCCATCGCGCGACACACGCACATACACCGGCGCAAACGGCATAATCGACACCTGCGCGGCAAGTGTTGCGCGCAATGCTTTGCCGATCGTCGTGATGTCCTCAAACGATGTCACGCCATCGCGCAGCACAGCCTTCATGATTTGCGTACGACGAAACGCCGGCTGCGCGGTGTGAGATAAAATGTGATCCACTGCGGCAATATCCATAGAGCGTTATGAAGCGGATTGCATCAGTGCGACTACGCGCTGTTTGATGGCGTCGTAATCCATCTTGTCAAAGTCCGTCGTATCCACATCAATGATGGGTGCATCGAGATCCAGTGGCGCAATCGCACCTGTACGCAGTATCGGCGCCCACTCAGCAACACTCTCTTTGTCGAGATGCCCCGAATGCCGTTGCGAAGAGTGCGCACGCTGTGTAAATCGTTTCAGTAAAACATCTCCTTGGGTGATACACCGAATTTGTATAGGCAGAAAATGGCATGTTTTTTGCAGTGCACGCAAGCGCGGTGATGCCACATCTGCGGGAAAGTTTGATTCAATCATTGCCGACTGCTGCACCCGTGTAAGAGACTCCACAATAGCATACACTATCTCATACGATGCCCTACCCACTTTCTTGGACCACGCACGATCAGACCAACCGATACAATCAAATATGATCTCCTTGAAACAATCTTTGAAGAAAAATGGGATGCCGAGATCCTGTGCCAAGCGTTTACCGAGCGTCGTTTTCCCAGTAGCCGGTAGTCCCGTAATGATGATGATGCATGGTTGCGCCATAGGAGTGTCTATTTTCACTTTTTACAAATGCGCCTTTACTGTTTGTCCCGTTGGTTGCAACATGACAACCGTCTCATGAAATGTCAGTGTAGCAGAGTGCGGATCAATTGTCACGCTGAGCACAAGACCGCGCTGTGTCTCCGGTTGAAAATACTGATCAAAAATAAAATTGCCCAAGGAATAGTAGATCTTCTTTCCTTTGTATTCTTCTACGTCTTGCACCACGTGCGGGTGCGATCCGATCACCACATCGGCGCCCGCATCAATTAACTCGCGCGCACTTTGGCGCTGCACTGCATTGGCTGTTGTCACATACTCCGCACCCCAATGCGTGTACGCAATAACAATATCGGCGTTCGTACGTGATTCACGCACATCGCTCAATGCCCGCACATGCCCGTTTGCCGCAAAAGCATTATCATTGACAAATGCCACACGCACACCATGAAACGTTCGGATAGCAAAACGCGGCGCATCGTCCCCCGTGTCGCCAAATGCCGCAATCCCCTTTTCCGCAAGAAAGGCACGTGTCGCTGCAATGCCCTCCGCGCCAAAATTGCCAATGTGGTTATTACCAAGATTAACGGCACAAAAGTTTGCGTCCGTAAGAAATGTCACTACTGCCGGATCAAAGGTGAAACGATAGTTATTCGGGGCGCCGATTGCCGAGCTTTGCGACACCGAGGCATGTGTTGTGATGGGACCCTCAAGATTGCCAATGACACATGCATGTGACGCAAACAGTGTTCGCAGATCTTCCTGCAACAAAAAGGCATAGCCGTTTCGCTCCGCAACAGTGCGCAGATAGCGGTCAAAGTTCATATCGCCGACAAATGTCAACGTAAACGATTCCGAGGATATCTGTGGTGCTGTGGGTATTTGCTGCTCTGATTGTGGCGCGGAAACCGTCGTGATGACGCGGTCATGCATGTCAGTTGGCGTATAGAGAATGCGCCAAAAACCAAAAACTGCCGCAATTGCCAAGAGGCACATCAAAAGAAAAAGAAAAAATGCAACACGCTTTACCATACGACACGTTCGTGATCACCACAGAGAAAAACAATCCTCTTCCCCACTCTCCTACCGTACCCCATACCACGCAATCCCCTCATAATGCCATATATCGTGTGGATAGGTGTTTT
>CAYRUU010000038.1:0-7969 GCA_964427825.1 uncultured Micavibrio sp. | reverse complement strand
CACGCGAAGGACGTCTTGATGCCAATGAGATTGCGGCGCTGATTGATGCGGGTAAGGATGTGTTTGATCTGACAAAATTGAAAATCGGGCAGTCGATGCGTTTCTGTGTCGATGCGTCGACGGGTGAGACGGTGCGTGTGGAGTATGATTGTAACACAGAGTCCACGATTGTTGCCGATCGTACAGAAGAGGGTTTTATGGTACGTAAGGATGCCATTGCCTATGATGTGACGGAGCGATCCGTGTCCGGCACGATTGATAACTTTTTCTATGCGGACGGTTTAGAGGCAGGGTTGACGGAGCCGACGATCTTGACGGTGGGAGATGTGTTTTCCTTCAGTTTTGACTTTATGACGGACATTCGTGCGGGCGATATATTTGCAGTGGTCTATGAAGAGCGGATGCGCGATGGGGTACGCGGTCCGGACGGCACCGTGCGTGCCGCGCGATTTGTCAACGATGGCACGACGCATGAGGCCTACTATTTTGAGCATGATGGTACGGGCGCCTACTATGACGGCGATGGGCATAAGTTAGAGCGACAGTTTTTACAGGCACCACTCAGTTATCTGCGCATCACGTCGGGATTTACCGGCGCACGGCTGCATCCGATCACCAAACGGGTGTCGGCGCACTATCAAATTGACTATGCCGCACCAACAGGAACACCGGTTGTCGCCACCGCCGATGGCACGGTGAGTAGCGCCGGGTGGGAAGGCGGTTGGGGCAATATGGTTCGCCTGGCGCACGATAATGGTTACACCACGCACTATGGACACTTGAGCGCCATTGCCAAAAACGTTCGCAGCGGCGCACATGTGTCGCGTGGTGAGGTGATCGGCTTTGTGGGATCTACGGGATGGTCCACGGGTCCGCACTTGGACTACGGCATGAAGAAGAGCGGCACACCCGTCAATCCGATGAAACTGGAACAGCCGAAAGGCGCGCTGCTGGAAGGGGACGCGCGCGAAGCGTTTCTACGACAAAAAGAACACCATGTGCAGATACTGGGGTCGTAGCGTAGGCATACACTACGATAATAAAGAAGTGGGCACAGTTTGAAATACCGCTTTAGTTAATGAGGTATTATTTCTGCCGACAGTGAGGTTTGACGTAAACAGTGACTGTGCACATCTGGTCACAATGTCGCATTGCACGTATACTGGAAGTATCATTGATGATGTGTAGTGTTATGATAAAAATTATTCCCGCACTTTTGGAAGATGATAGTGAAGCGGTGGAGCGACTATGCGCGCAGCTACGCGTTGTGGTGGATGTTGTACAAATTGATTTTGCTGACGGCACGATGACAGATCGCGCAACATGCGACCTCTATGACCTTGTTGGTGTATGTGGTGCGATGGAGATTGAGGTGCACTTGATGACAATACATCCGGAGGAATATTTTGACGCTTGTGCAACACTGGGAGCTGGACGTGTGTATTTTCATGTCAATGAGGTGGAGAGTCCATCGCATGTGATTGATGCGGCGACATCATATGCATTTGCACTTGGGCTTTCCTTGTCGCCGCAGACGCGTGTAGATGATGTGGCGCCCTATTTTGATCGTGTGGGTGATGTGCAGGTGATGACAGTTGTGCCCGGCAAGCAGGGTGGCGTTTTTTTGCCGGAGATGTTGGCAAAGGTTGTCGCCGTGCATGATGTGCGCCCGGATCTGTGTGTGGCAGTGGATGGTGGGGTGACGGCGCACACACTTGCACATGTGATCAAGAGTGGCGCGGATCATGTGGCGGTGGGTAGTGCGATTACGCGCGCGCCGGATCCGGCGGCGGCCTATGAGAAACTGTGCGCTGTGGCGGAAGCATTGTAAATCTGTAAACATGCGATGTTATGGATCGGCATACAAAAAAACATCTGGAACGCATTGCGACGCTGCTGCGCTATTGGATTTTGGACAGTACCACCACGGCAGGATCGGGGCATCCGACATCGTCGCTGTCGGCGGTGGAGGTGATGACGGTGTTGTTTTTCGGCGGCGTGTTGCGCTATGACATCCGCAAGCCACGTGACAATGGCAATGATCGTGTGATCTTTTCCAAGGGACACGCTACGCCGCTTTTCTATGCACTCTGGGCGGCGGCGGGTGCCATCAGTGCTGAAGCGCTGTCAACATATCGGCAATTTCACAGCGACCTGGAAGGGCATCCGACCATGGCATTTCCTTTTACTGAAGCGGCAACCGGATCGTTGGGGCAGGGGCTTTCCGTCGGTTTGGGCATGGCATTGGCGCAGAGAAAATTGGACAACACGACGGCGCGCACATTTGTCCTTTTGGGTGACAGCGAAATGGCAGAGGGGCAGGTGTGGGAGGCAATGCAGCTTGCGGCACACTATGGTGTAGGCAATTTGATTGCCATTGTGGATGCGAATCGTTTGGGACAGAGGGGTGAGACGATGGAGGGGCACCATGTGGACGTCTATGCTGAACGTGCCCGTGCGTGCGGGTGGCGCACAGTGGTTCTTGACGGACATCACATTGACGATATTGCACGTGCATTGACACATACAGTGCACGATGGTGCGGAGACACCACTCATGATCATCGCCAAAACGTATAAGGGAAAGAGCATTTCCTTTTTGGAGGACAAGCATGGGTGGCACGGCAAAGTATTGTCGCGTGACGAATTATTGCAGGCGGTTGCGGAACTGGGTGCTGTGGATTTTGATGTGCGCGGGACGATTGCCATGCCGGATGGTGTACATACGCGGCGGGTGCGTACGGCAAAAATCGCCACGCCGACGACATGGATGCACGACCCGCAGGCGCGTTATGCGACCCGCGACAGTTACGGTGCGGCGCTGGTGCGCATTATGCAAGATGATCCCACTGTCGTTGTTTTGGATGCCGAGGTAGGCAATTCCACAATGGCGGCGGCAGCGCAGCTGTACGATCCAGATCGTTTTTTTGAGATGTATATCGCGGAGCAAAATATGATCGGTGTTGCGGTGGGATTGGCGCGGTGCGGTTATCACCCGTTCGTGTCGTCGTTTGCAGCGTTTCTCACACGTGCCCACGATCAGATTCGTATGGCGGCGTACAGCGATGTGCGCATGACGATTGTGGGATCGCATGCTGGTGTGGCAACGGGCGCTGATGGCGTGTCGCAGATGGGATTGGAAGATTTAGCGATGATGCGCAGTGTGTTTGGCGCAACGGTGCTGTCGCCGGCAGACGCGCGTGCGACGGTGGCCTGTGTGCACAAAGCGCATCACACGGAAGGTATTACCTATATCCGCACCGCACGAGAAAAAACACCACTGTTGTCACATACGATGGAGACACATGTGGACACATGTGCCGTGGCATGTGATGCGGCGCACCCGCGCGCAACAATTGTTGCAACGGGCGCGACTGTGACACAGGCGTGCAATGCGGCAAAAGCGTTGGCGCGCGACGGTATTGCTGTACGCGTTGTGGATGTGGCGGTGATTGCGCCGTTGGATACGGGGGCACTCTATGCTGCTGTGGAGGGCAGTGAGATTGTGGTTATTGTGGAAGATCACTATCGCGCCGGCGGTTTAGGTGAAGCAGTGTTGGCGGCATGTGCAACGGCGTCGTGTGCGACCACCATGGTGCACTGTGCAGTGGATCACATGCCTAGGAGCGGCAGCGCACACGAGTTGTATGCATATGAAAAGATTGACGCACGTGCTATGATAGAAACCATAACACACAAGATAAAATAGTATGAACACAGCATCTATGAATTCTCACCATGGTAATGTCATCTTGAACGTTGATGGTGAAACCTATCACATTCCTTTGAACCGCGAGCGCGAGTTCTTGTCTCCGGCACTGACCGGCACAGCATCCTACACGAGCGGTTTGTCGTGGCGTATTTTAAAAATCCAATCGGAGTTTGTGAAAGGGCATGATTTTTTGACGCATTTTGACAAGGCAGTCAGTATTTTTGGCAGTGCCCGCATGGATTTCAAATCACAGGTCTACAACGAGGCGGAAAAACTTGCTGCGATGTTGGCGACAAAGGGCTTTGCGGTGTTTACGGGTGGTGGTCCCGGTATTATGGAAGCGGCGAACAAGGGTGCATTTGAGGCGGGTGGGCGCAGTGTGGGCATCAACATCACACTCCCGGAGCACGGTTTCAGTGAACGGCGCAATCCCTATCTCACCGATGCGGAATCGTTTGACTTTTTCTTTGCACGCAAGGTTGTACTCTCTTTTGCGTCGCAGGTGTATATTTTTTTCCCAGGCGGCTTTGGCACGTTGGACGAACTTTTTGAAATGCTGACACTGATCCAAACGGAGAAGACGAGTAAAATTCCCGTGATCTTGGTCAATCGCGAATTTTGGCAGCCGCTTTTGGATTGGTTGCGCGGTGTGGTGTGGGGCAACAATCGCGCAATTTCCGAGGAAGACATGGATCTCTATCGTCTTGTAGATACGGCCGAGGAGGCTTGTGCATTGATTGATGCGGCGCATATTGCCACGACAACAGACGAACAACGTACAGTGTAACATTTCATTTGTAGAAAGTGCGCCATGGAGGAGTATCGTATTTTCAAATCAACGGGAGATCGCGAATCGTTTTCTGTTGAAAAGTTGGAGCAATCAATGCAGCGTGCTGGTGCGGAGCCTGCTGTTGCGCGGGATGTTGCACAGGATATTGTTGCGCAGCATTTGCCGACGTCGCGCGCCATCCATCGCGCCACATTTGCAAAACTGAAAGAGAAATATCCTCCCATTGCCGCACGCTATAATTTGAAGCGGGCTCTTCAGTCACTTGGCCCCAGTGGCTATCCGTTTGAGCAGTACTTTGCGCGTATTTTGAATGCTAAGGGCTATGACACAAGCATCAATCGCGTTGTGCGCGGTATGTGTATCACACATGAGGTTGACGTCATGGCGTACAAGGATGAGCGCCACTTTGTCTTTGAGTGCAAATTTCACAATAACCTAGGCTTTAAGAGTGACGTACAAACGGCACTCTATATGAAGGCGCGTTTTGACGATATCGTTGCGCGGTGGAAGCAGGTGCATGAGGGGCGCGGTGATCACCACCATGTGCTATGGATTGTGACAAACACGCAATTTACAACACAGGCAATAGACTATGCACAGTGCATGCAGATTCAATTGATGAGTTGGCGTCACCCCACCGGCAATTCCTTGGCGGAGTTGATTGATGAAACGGGCCTTCATCCGATCACAGCAATCACGGCGCTATCCAACCATCACAAGGATGCACTTGTCGCGCAGGGCGCCGTTTTGTGCAAGGACATTTTGGATCGTTCGGATCTCTTGACACGCGCTGGTATTCACGGGCGTCGCAAAGAGCGCATTTTATCTGAGGCGCGCGCTATTGTGGATCTTAAAGACGCGCTATAAAGCGGGAGCATTATGACGAAAAACACTTTTGAGAACCCAAAAAATCAACAAGAGGTGCCGAACGACAATGAGAGAGACTTTGAACGTGAACGCATGCACGAGGTATTGGAGCGGCGCATCGCGCAGTGTCCGTCGCAGGAAATTCAGAATATCAAGAAAGAAGTGATTGATCAGCTTCTCCTTACGGAGCAGCCGGAAGAAAAATTTAATGCCATTGAAGAGATTTTTATCAAAAACAATTTGCCACCGGTCGGAAAGTGCTTTCGTGCGTTTGCCATTCTCAATCCGCCAGAGAAAATGACACGCATCTTGGAAGGGCGTAACGACCTTAGTCCGTGTTTGCGCGAGGCGTCCACACGCAAGCGGTACGCCATGTTGTATCGCGATTTGCTGCGTGTGCACATTGCGTCCAACAATCGTGACTTGCGCGCCTATGTGGAAGTGTTTCGCGACGGTCAGCATGTTTTTGATCACATTGCCACAGAGGGTTTTGATACATTGACGCAGGAGCAGCACGATCACGCGATGCGTGTGTGTGTGAAAATCATGACATTGCGGGACAATGCACGCAATGGTTTTCGCGATCACGACACGGTATCGCTAGACGGGTCGTTGGAGGATCACTACGCAACGGTGGTGTCGTCCATCGGCGTTGCGCCTGGACAGTCGGTGACGGATCGGCTTGCGCGCATGTTTTTGGCGCCGGCAGGTTTTACGTCAATTGACGCGATGCTTGCCGCAATGGATGCGGCACGTGAAGACGGGCATCGGCGCGGGATGGAAACGGCGCAGCACGTGCAAGAGAAGCGCTTTGTGGTGGGTGACGGCGATGTAGTGCGCGGCGTGCGATCCGAGGACATGGGGGCGATTTTGCAAGGTGCGACGGTGTCGCGGGAATTGTTTGCACCGTCGTCCACGACAGATCTTTCACCGTATGACTATGATGTGATTCGTGTGGGGGATGTGCCACCACGCTTGGATGATGTGATTCGCGCACATACCGATTCACATACCGGAGCGGAAGATGCAGATGTGTATTTTCTCATTCGCAATCGCGATCAGTTTTACGACACCACCACATCCGCAAAGGGATACACGCCGGACAAATTGGAAATTTTTGCGCGATCGCCAGATCGCACGAGCGCGCAGTGGGGTGTTCGCACAGGACCACCGGCAAGTGAGATTGATCTTTTGATCGCTACCGATGCTGTGGTGCGTCATGAAAAGCGCAAATCCGATCTCTTGCTGACCATTGCGCAAAACGAGCGCTATATTCCCGTTGTTGATGTACACGGCACGCTGCTTTTTACGCCGGAGCAGTATGAGCAGTATCGCCAAAAATTCTGCAGTGGTATTGAGCGCTACGGTGGTGATGCTGTGGACTTCACACCGACGCGCCCGGACGACGCGCACTATGACGAGGTGATGCAACTGCGCGATGCGTTGCGCAAGGATCGTGCGCGCGTGGAGGTAATGCAGACCTCTGTGTATGAGACGATTGCACAAACGCTTATGGCACAAGGGATTTCGCTGTACGATGCGTCGGAGACAGCAATTACAGGTGCGGACATTTTTGAGACGGGTTCCACGGCGCGTGGCACAAATGCGCCGCAGGATTATGATTTTGACTTCACGATTCGCTTGGATGCGGCGGATATGGAAAAGGCGCCAGCGATTCTTTCGCGGTTGAAAGAAGTGCTTGGTGGTGACGAGCGAGATGTTGGCAGTAGTGTGACAGGTGAGCACATCACACAACTGCGGCTGCGTGATGCGGTGGTGCACGACGGTGAGAAATGTGATGTGGATGTGACTGTGATGCCGAAATCTGAATTGCTACGCTATGGGTCGCATGATGCCGCAGCAGAGCGCCTTGCATGGATGCGTGATCATGTGTCGCATGATGCCTATGAACAGACGATTGCCAACATTCTTCTCACAAAGCGCTTGCTCAAAGAGTATGACGTGTATTTGATGTGGCGCGAGAGTCATCCTGAGCGCACAGGTGGCATTGGTGGCATCGGTGTGGAAAATTGGATTCTTGCCAATGGCGGCAATATGATAGAGGCATTTCGGACGTTTTATGATGCTAGTCACGACAGCAATGGTCGTCGCGTGCCGTTTGCACAATTTCGCTCGATATATACCATTATTGATCCTGGGGAGAATTTTGCAGAAAATGGTATTCACAACAACTATTTTGGCGATATTCTCACGGAAGCAGGCTATGAAAAAATGCAGACCATGATTGAGACCTATCTTCAAGAACACAAAAACGCCACAGTATAGTGGCGTGCTTTTGTCACTATGGGCGACTACTGGGAATCGAACCCAGATCCTCGGTACCACAAACCGATGTTCTAACCGCTGAACTATAGTCGCCATGAAAAAATACATACCCATCTCGGATACGCACCTACTATAACATGATGTCGCAGTTTATTCAAGGGGTGTTGCAGTAGTTCAGTCGGAATGACATAGCTCCATAAATCAGATTGCAATTGTCCACATCCCAAATGTGCTTTACATCACAATATATGCTATACTAGAGAAAACATAAACACATCATCATATCAAAATATGAACACTCTCTCACGATCTCTT
>CAYRUU010000037.1:3580-8226 GCA_964427825.1 uncultured Micavibrio sp. | reverse complement strand
AAATCCACCCAATACCTCTTCACGTTTTGCGCGCCCTCCATCATCAGCGCACTTGACGTCACCACCACATCATCACCGTCAACCGTATACCGCGGCTCATAGAATGGTTGATTTTCCTTTGCGCAGTCCACACCCTCAATATCAAAAGCATCTACGGTTGCCTGACAGTCTTCATGAGTGCCTTCTCGATAGTCCACACCCTGAATTGTGTCCAACCCCCACCCGGCAATTTGCGTGACGGTGATTTTGCCCGACGGCGTCCACGCATCAATGGCATCGTGCAGCACATCCGCACGTTTCAGTAAATGCTTATTGATCACATCTTCCCTATCCACTGCGTCGCGCGCCGGCTTGTCTCGACGATCATCTTCGCCCGTCATAAACCGCGCAAACACATCGTAGTCGTCAATTGCGTCGCCATAGGCTTCGGTAAATACCTGATACGGATCCGCGTTCGTGCGAAAACGAATCACAGCGTCCTTCGTGCGTTGAAAATATTCCGCCGACGGCAGGAGCGCATACGCACCCGGCATCGCATTGATAAGCGTTCGCGCTTTTGCATTGTCCATGAACCACGGGATGCTAAGTTTTTCATCATAGCCATAGAGAAACGACAAGATGGATTTTGGTGTGCCCATTTGCGGTGACCCCACCAAAACAACGTTATCCACCAGATGATCTTTACCCTGTATCTCCAGCTCGCGCGCAAGCGCTTTTGCCAACAATCCACCGTTGGAGTGTGCTACAATCGTCACTTTGCCGCTGTATGATGTCGCCGCCAACCTTTCAATCTCCGCAACCAGTTTTTTTCGCTCCCCGTCGGGATACATCGTGCCATTGAAAAGAATATCATTGAGATCATAGCGCCAATCATAGGCATAGAGGAGATAGTCAGCGATGGCATGACGCTCTTTCATCCTCCGAAAATCACCAATCAGAGATTTGTAGATATTGCCGCCAACGATCGGCACAGCCACCTCATCAATGATCTCTTTCGTGTAGACACCGTCATCCACATACGGTGTGCCATCTTCGCGAAATTGCAACCACGATGTTTCAAAATCATTACTCGGCTCCCACACCTTGACGCTCTTCCCTGCCACATTATCCCCGTAAAGGCGGCTCGCCTTGATGCCAGGGAGAAAGAGGACGCTGGAACCTTGCGTAAAATGCGGCTCATCATTCCACCCATCCATCGTGACATCGCCATAAATGGACCCACTGGATGTCTCTATTGTATTGTCATCACCCTCCATCGGCTCGTCGGGACCACCATACCAGTTGTCTGTGAAAATCACTGCACGTGGATCCCGCACGCCGGGCTGCGCAAGGCAATATTCCCAGCAGCAGTACACCATACCGCGCGGATCTTTGCTACACACTGAATTACGTCGATCACAATTACTTTCACAATTCCGGTATTCTTCACTAAAAACGGCAAAAGAGCGCAAAACTCTTCCATCGGCATTGCCGCGAAAATCCGAATGTGAGACATGTACAAAATCCTCCGTGAATGTTGTGTTTTTCTTCAAGGGAATATCGACATGAATATCGGCGTATTGGTTGTTGTCAAAAATGCTGTGTGCGATGGTGATTTTGCCCCCATATGTTTGTATCGCTGCAACGGGCTCAAAAATGTCATCGGCGCATTCCACGCCATCATCGCTCCCGTGTTTATAGAAACCGCCAAGATCCGTAAAACGCACATACTCAAAAGTGAGGTTATTGCTCCTTGACCAGGACAAAATCGTACCACGTACCTCAAAAACACATCCCTCCGTGCACGCATCATATTGTGCATATGACGGATATGAAAACGGCACACGCGTAATGGTGATCATCTGATCCGGTGTGCCCTTGGCGACAATATTACCTTCCAACAAAGAAATATAGCGAATTTTGATCACAGACCCCGGTTCAATGGTGACTGTAGCACCCTCTCTAATAGAGACATCATCATAATGCGACAAATCCGTCGCGCTGTTCCATGTGGTATCCTCGGTGATGATTAGTGCGGGAAATGAGATCTCTTCCGTGTCACCAGAAAACATGCGATCGCGCAGCGGCGACGCCGCCTCTGCGGAAAGTGCCACACACCACAAAGCAACGCAAACAATACTTCCTACTGCCTGCCAACGTATAGATGCTCTCATAAAAAATGGTCTTTAATTAGGACATTCACACCTTATAGTGTGCAGTATAGCACACACGCGACCAATCAAAAATACCGCGCGCAAACACCTCTCACGCGATGCGTTGAAACAAAATCACGCGCTCGCGCGTGGCGATCGCTTGGAGAATTTTGTGTGATGTGTCTGGCAAAAACGGTTCCACGGCAACGCCGATCACGTACAATTCCTGCAACAGTTCACCGATGATTTTTTCAAAAGCCTGCTGATCGTTTTTGCGCAATTCCCATGGTTTTGTATCTTCTATCTTCTTGTTGGCGGACGTCACATGCGCCCAGATTGCTTCCAACGCGCCCTGCATCTCCATGCGTTGTGCGGCAGCAATAATGACATCGTCATTCACATGCTCCTGTGGCACAAATGCCATAGTTCCCGCCAACGTGATGATGCGCGATGTGAGGTTACCCAATCCGTTGGCAAGATCGGCATTGTAGATTGCATCCATTTTATCCCACGAAATGTCCACATCCTCGCCAAAGTGGCTTTTGGTCAAAAGCACATACCGCGTACCGTCCACACCATAGCGTGCCACCATATCGATCGGCGCAATGACATTGCCCAGCGACTTGCTCATTTTCTGTCCATCCACACTGATAAACCCATTGATGAAAATGTGCCGACTTGTCGGAAGTCCCGCCGCCAAAAGCATCGCTTGCCACATGGCGCTTTGTTGACGCACGTTGTCCTTGCCGGCAATTTGGATGGCGCGCGGCGCATCCGCTGTCCCCCAAAACTTGGCAAACTGTGACGTGTCATCGGGCCAACCAAGTGTGGAGACATAGTTGGTCAATGCGTCAAACCACACATACATCACCTGCGCATCATCACCCGGCACCGGCACGCCCCACGGCATTTTTTCCTTCACGCGTGAGATGGAAAAATCCTGCAACCCCTTCTCCACAAATGCGCGAATTTCATTGAGACGCTTCTGCGGTACGACAAAATCGGGATACGTCTCATACAACGCAAGCAACTGCTCCCCAAACGCGCTAAAGCGAAAAAAGTAATTCTCTTCGTCAATCGTTTCCAATGGTTTGCCAGGGTGAAGCGGACACTCGCCGTGCAGCAATTCACTGTCGGTTTTTTCCAGCTCACAACCGACACAGTACCTCACACTGTACTTTTTCTTGTAGATGTAGCCACCCGCGTCCACACGTCGCCACATCTCCTGCGCTGCCACCTTGTGGTGCACGTCCGTGGTGCGGATAAAATGCGTATAGGAAAGATTGAGAAGTGTCTTCAGTTCGTCAAACTTTGCCGCATAGCCGTCCACATAGCTCTGCGCATCCACACCCGCTTCCTGCGCCTTCTGCCAAATTTTGATACCATGCTCGTCCGTGCCAGTATTGAATACCACATCCTTGCCCCGCGCCGCCTCCACGCGCGCGCGCACGTCGGCGATGAGGATCTCACTGGCAAAACCGATATGCGGCGCCGCATTGACATACGGGAGCGTCGTGGTGATATAGAATGATTGTGTGGATGCCATAGATAAAGATATTGTGTGACACTATACGTGCAGTGTACTCCAAAAAAAGCCGTATATCAAGGGGGCTGTTGCATAAATCCCCCATCCGTGTTATGATCGTTTTAACAACATGAACGTCCATCGCATCCCGCCGCAGCACACGGCACGCGGACAGGGTGCGGCAGTTTCCGCCCATCATGCGGAAAGTGTCTACGCTATGTGGAGGCTTTCACGTTGAGGACGGTTTTTATTAATCCATTATTAAGAAACCCACCATGGAATATGAACTGATGTTCCTGATTGCGGAATCCAAGAAGCCGGAGTTGAACACGATCACGTCCGACATCCGCGCAATCGTGGAAGGTGCCGGCGGAACCTATACCGACGCCGCACTAGAGTTTGACCGCAAACTGGCGTACAAGATCAAACACAACTGGCGCGGCACCTATTGCGTGCAACGCTTTACACTCCCTGACGCGGATGCGCGTGACGAGGACAGTACAGCAAGCGGCGCCATCGCGGAGATGACGCGACAACTCAACCTCAACAAAAACCTTCTCCGCTACATCATCATCAATGCTGCAGAACTTCCACCCCTCGCCGATTTTGCAAAGCAGTTTGACAAGTCGCAACGCGAAGGCAAGAAGCAGCTCAAAGAGACCAGCCGCAAGATTGATGAAAAACTTGAAGAAGCGCTCAATATCTAATACACATTATTAACACGTTGTCAGCGGCGGCATGCCCCTCGCGATAACCCACAAAATCCTATGAATGTGAATAAAGTGATCATCGTCGGACGACTCACGCGCGATCCGGAACTCCGCACTACAACCAGCGGACAGACCGTCGCCAACCTCTCCGTCGCAACATCGCGGCAGTGGAAGGATCAAAGTGGACAGAAGCAGGAGAAAACGGAGTTTCACAACGTTGTCGCATGGGGACGCCAAGGTGAGGTGATCGGACAGTATTTCACCAAGGGGCAGGAGATT
>CAYRUU010000037.1:0-3570 GCA_964427825.1 uncultured Micavibrio sp. | reverse complement strand
ATGTGGAAGGCCGTTTGGAAACACGTAACTGGGAAGACAAAGAAACCGGCAAGAAAGTCTACCGCACGGAGATCATTTTGGAAAAGTTTGAATTTGGCGCAAAGCCCATGGGTGGTGGTCAAGGTGGCAATTATAGCGGTGGCCACCAACAACAGTCCAGACCAGCGGCACGCCCGGCGGCGCAAGAAAAGAAAGAAGAAGAAATCCCTACCATCAATTTGGATGACGAACAAGAAATCCGCATTGAAGATGTTCCCTTTTAGGGATCCAAGCGCAACGACATTGCGCACTCTATAACTAATGTAATTCACCACACCCACTATGGCACAACGTAAAATCCGTGTCGGCGACAAAGCGTACGACACCATTGACTATAAGGACGCGGCATTCCTTCGCCGTTTCCAAAACTCTCAAGCGAAAATTTATCCGCCAAAACGGCACAATGTGGACACCTATTCGCAACGCCACATCGCCCGTGCCATTAAGCGCGCACGCTACATGGCACTCCTCCCGTTTACCGTAAAATAAATTGTAACCCCTCTTCGGTAACACATGCACAAACATATTACCAATATGTTTTTTGCCTGTGTCACCGACCCACGCACCTATGTTGAACATTAGTGATATCAAAACCGGCAAAAAGATCGTCTTGGACGGCGAGCCGTTTGCCGTGACATACAGCGAGCACTCCAAGATGGGGCGCGCCGGCGCTGTGCTGCGCACCAAGTTGCGCAACATGGCAACCGGTGCCGTGATTGACAAAACATTCCAAGGCGCGGACAAAGTGAAAGAAGCCGACATCTCCAAATCCACCGCGCAATTTCTTTATGCTGATGGCGACGACTACCACTTCATGGATGACGCCACCTATGAGCAATTTATCCTTGGCGCCAACGCCATCGGCGACACCCATCTCTATCTCACTGAAGGACTGCCTGTGACCATGCTCAACTACAATGGCGCACCGATCACCATTGAACTCCCTATCAAAGTTACCCTCGCCGTCACCGATGCGCCGCCCGGGATCAAAGGCGACACACGCTCCGGCGGTGGCGGCAAAGTCGTCACACTAGAGACCGGTGCCACCGTGAGCGCACCGCTTTTCATCAACGTCGGCGATCGCATCATCATCAACACCGAGCGCGGCGAATACGTCAGCAAAGCGCAAGAATAAATACCACAACACTTTTGTCATACAAAAACTCCGCATGCGCATGCCGCGGCGGAGTTTTATGATGGTGAAAAAATGCAGATATTTTTACTTTTTCATCTTCAAGGTTTTCGCATTGATAGCTACGATCACGGTTGAAAGCGACATGAGTATCGCTCCAAAAGCCGGAGAAAGTATCATACCATACCCCGCCAAAACTCCCGCCGCCAATGGTATGGCGATCACATTATACCCCGTCGCCCAAATAAGATTTTGCACCATTTTTTTATACGTCGCTTTCCCAAAAAGGATCAACGACGCAATATCCTTCGGATTGCTGTGCACAAGAACGATGTCGGCTGTCTCAACGGCAATGTCCGTTCCCGATCCGATTGCAATGCCCACATCGGCCTGTGCCAACGCCGGAGCGTCATTGATCCCGTCGCCAACCATTGCCACGTATTCGCCCTTCGCTTGTAGTGCTTTAATTTTCTCCTGTTTTTGATGTGGCAAGACACCGGCAAAATACCCATCCACGTTTAACGCATCGGAAGCCCATTTGGCAGAAGATGCATTGTCTCCCGTCATCATCCACATTTTTATCCCCTCTCTGCGGAGCAGTGTCACAGCATCGTAGGATTCCTCTCTGATCGTATCCGAGAGATGCAACGCTCCGATCAGACGATGTTCCATCACCACAAAAATCATTGTTCCCTCCACACCACTCAATTGATCGGGAATAGTCAAACCCAATTCCCGCACATATCCGGGACCAGCGATAATCACCTTTTTATGATTCACCACCGCTTCAATACCCCTGCCTTTAATGGCCTTGAAATGCCTCGCTTCCAGTTGAGCAAGTTTTCTGTTTTCTGCTTCGGATATGATTGCCCTGGCGATCGGATGTTCGGAGTTTCGCTCAAGACTTTCTGCTATCGCCACAATCCGATTCTCATCAAAAGCATCGTCCACAACATAGATTTTTGTGACACTAAACGCTCCCGTGGTTAGTGTGCCGGTTTTGTCAAAGACGACAGTGGTGATACGCCTGGCGTTTTCAAAAGCCGTTCTGTTTCTGATGAGTAGTCCATTTTGGGCGGCAAGTGTGGTGGAAATAGCGACAACCAATGGAATGGCCAGCCCCAAGGCATGCGGGCACGCAATAATGAAAACGGTCGCCGCTCTCTCAATGGCAAAGGCGATATCGCCTCCAACAATCACCCACGCGACAAATGTTATCACACCAACCGCAATAGCAGCAAGCGTCAGCCAAAAAGCGGCGCGATCTGCCAAAAGCTGCGTTTTTGATTTTGACGTCTGCGCATCCCTGACCAGACGGATCACCTTAGAAAGATAGGTGTCTTCACCAACACTTTCCACGCGTATTTCCAGCGCACCATCCTCGGTGATGGATCCACCGATGATCTGCGATCCCACCGCTTTTGCAACGGGCGTAAATTCTCCGGTAAGCATTGCTTCGTTCACAAAACTCTCCCCGCGCACAACCGTCCCATCAGTCGGAACCTTCTCTCCCGGCTTCACCAAAATGATGTCGCCTTTTTTGAGTGTGCCGACACTGACGTCAGTGATGTCATGTCCCTGCTTCAAGTGAGCTTTGTCGGGGATGAGCGCTGACAACTTTTCCAACGCCGTTGACGCGCCCATCACAGATTTCATTTCCAGCCAATGCCCAAGCAGCATGATATCAATCAATGTCGCCAACTCCCAAAAGAATGCCTCACCCTCAAGCCCGAAAGTTACCGCAACACTGTAAAGATAGGCAACGCTAATCGCCAGCGAAATGAGCATCATCATCCCCAATGCTTTGCGCTTTATTTCATCCCACGCCCCGACCAAAAACGGGCTTCCTCCAAAGAAGAACATAAAGGAGGAGAGCGCAAACAATATCCACCGATCACCTGGAAATCGTATGGAGATATGAAGAAGATCTTGGATGAAAGGAGAAAGTAGTAAAATTGGCACGGTCAAAATCAGGGAGATGAAGAACTTCTTTTTAAAGTTTTCCATGGCATGCCCGGCATGTCCCCCGTCTTGATGCGGTTGCTTGTGATGCTGCTTGTGCTCCATAAAAGTTCTTACTACTCTATAGTATACCAGCATCCAACAAAATCCGATACACCGAAACTCCCACGGTGGATTCTTGCAATTTTTATCACGCACAAAATCCGCGCACGCACTCCGCGGTGGCGTTTTGTTCTATGCGGTGTAAAAACCCATCCACCGTAGATCTATTTTTGCATCGCCCTATTCTTTACTCACGTGTTTGAAGCTACTGTTTTTACAATCAAATCTTGGACAATTAAATTCGCACTTCAGGTCTTTTCTCTACGTGACAAAAATCTAGCACTTGAAACGAAAAACCCCTTTCAAGGGGTTATCGAATACTGGAAAACTGCTCC
>CAYRUU010000036.1:0-8419 GCA_964427825.1 uncultured Micavibrio sp. | reverse complement strand
CCATGTCAGACAGTCATGGTATCAGGACGGCACGTTTGACAGTTTTTCTCAATGGACAAAAAGAACTGTATGGTTCATAGTGAAAATATCTGCTATGATCATGGATGCCTAGTTGGTGAAATACATGGATGAGTATGTGAGTACAAGCGAACGGCGGAGAATGCTGCGGCGAGACCATGTCTTTGCGGCGTGTGTTGTTGCGAGTGGATGGTTTTTTTTCGGGTTTTTCGGTTTTGCGACGATGACTGGCATGACGGCAGTTGGCGCATGGATTGCAGCGGTGTGTGGTTGTGCGGTGTTTATCGCCCTTGCGATTATTTTTACCATTACGGTGGCAACGACGTGCGCTATTGCACCGACGGTGGCTGCGGCGTGTGTGCCGACGCTACTTTTCGGTGCGGGCGTGGTGCATGCGGGTGTTGCTGTGCTTGGTGTGGCGCTTTTGTACTATGGTGTGCGTGTGATGCGTCGCACGGTGTTCAATGTAATTCGGTTGGATGCGGGGCTTGTTGTGCAAAGTGGTATTTTCTATGTGATGACGGCGCTCGTTATCATCACATCCAGTCACTACTACTTCTACCTCAAGCAGCACATGTCGGATGTTGCGGCACCGCACTTATCGCCGACGGTGAGCAATGTGGTGGCGGGGCAGGTGGTGGCATCATCGGAGATGGCGGGTGAGACGTCAATGACGGTGGACGATTATTTGCGCGACCTCGTGCGCAAGCAGCTAACGACGGACGGTCTGCAGACGGCGACAGCTCTTGTGACGCCGCAGTGGCTGCATGCGCCGACACATCTTGCAATGGACTATACGATAACGCAATTGCGAGAGGTGGCTGGCACAATGATCGGGCGAGAGGTACGCGGCACCGACTTGGCACGTGATGTTTTTGCTGATATGATTGATATGCAGGTTTCCAACCTCATCAACCGCAACCAGACGTTTCACAAGTATCGCGTGGAAATTTTTGGAACGACATTTTTTGTTGTCGCCATGATGGTTTCCCCAGTGATTCGTTTTGTGGCGACGATCGGCGTGCGGGGCGGTGTGGCTCTGCTGCGCCGATACGGATTGGTGCGCACGGTACGTCGTACGGTGCATGTGGAAACCATCATGTTTTAATAGTATAAAAAATCATCGTATGGACCAACAAAAAAAATCACTGATGATGCCGGTCGGCATTGTTCTTGCCGCTGTTGTGGCGCTTGTGGCGCTCTATATATTCTTGCCGGGCCCGGCGGACAATAGTGGCGGTCAGGCAGGCAGTCTTCCGGAGGGGATCGTGTTGTATTATGGTGACACATGCCCGCATTGCAAAAATGTGGATGCATATGTTGCAGAAAATGCCATCCACGAGAAGGTAGTATTTACGGAAAAGGAAGTGTATCGCGACCGGGCGAATGCCGCGGAAATGCGCGGTGTGGTGGATCGCTGTGGCGTGGGTAGCGGTGTACCGCTCTTGTGGGATGGAGAGACGTGCCGTGTGGGTGATCAGGACATTATTGCATTCTTTGCCGACAAAATCGGAGCGGACATGCCGGCGCAAGAATAGTGCGATCGTATTGGCGTGGAACGACGGTGCGCACAATGGTGGATTTCTCTAAATGTAAACAGTGCATATGCAAAAGGTGGTCATTTTGGGAGCAAAGGGCATGTTGGGACAGGAGCTCGTGGATCTTTTTGGTGCGGATGGGAACTATGCGGTTACTGCGTGGGATCGCGAGGATATTGACGTGACGGATTTTGCGCAGTTGCGTACACAGTTGACGGATCTGTGGCCGGATCTCATGATCAATGCGGTGGCATACAACGCCGTGGATGCGTGTGAGGAAGATGCCGAGCAGCGTGAAGCGGCACAAACGCTCAACATGCGTGTGCCCGGGGAGTTGGCAAAAATTGCTAAGGCGCTGAGTGCGACATTGGTACACTATTCTAGCGACTATGTGTTTGACGGTGAGAGGCCGGAGTATAGTGACGGCAAAAATCCGCATTGTTGCGGGCAGGGCTGTGCGACATGCATGTATCGCGGCGATGCGTCCAGCTTTGACTATTGGGCCTACCACGAAGATGACGTGCCGCGTCCATTGTCGGAATATGGCAAGAGCAAATATGGCGGGGAGCAGGAAGTGCGTAGGCACGGGGGATCGTTCTACATCATCCGTCTGTCAAAATTGTTTGGCAAACCGGCAGCGAGTGCTGCAGGTAAGAAGAGTTTTTTTGATACGATGCTGCATCTTGGGAAGGAGCGAGATGAACTTCGCGTGATTCACGGTGAGACCAGTAAGTTTACGTATGCGCCGGATCTTGCGCGCGCTACCAAAGAGATCGTGGAAAAAAACATGCCGTACGATGTTTACCACGTTGCCAATGAAGGTGCGTGCACGTGGTATGAGGGTGTGAAGGAGTTATTTGCGTTGGCGGGCGTCACCACACCGGTGGTGCCCATCACATCCGAAGACATGCCGCGTCCGGCGCGCCGTCCGTCATCATCCGTTTTGAGAGTCACAAAAATTCCGCCGTTGCGACACTATCGGGAAGCGTTGGCGGAATATCTTGGCAAGAAGGAATAGGAGTGGTGGCGCAGAGTCTTATAGAGGCAGCGTGTAGTTGATCGCTTGTGCGGAACGCCGATCCCATGTGGAAGTGTCAATGGAAAATGTGACGGTGTCCAGAAGGTTTTTGTATTTGAGTGTGTTGTTTTGAAGGGCATATTCGTAGACGTCCTTGGTGACTTTGACATCGTCGCGGCAATACTGTTCCACTTTTTCCACTTCGCCGTTTTTCCACCACTCAATCGCCTGCAAGCCGTGTCCGCTTTTGCCGACGCCAAGCGTCGCTTGCGCAATGTTGTCCAATTTCAAGCTGCGTCCCACGACGTTCTTCACCTCTAACATTAAGTCTAAGCTTCCGATCGTGGTGAGGTCGCCCGGATAGTACTTGTTGAGAAGAGGGATGTCAAAGTGATCGGAGTTGTAGCCGATTAAGAGATCGGTTTGTTCAATGATCGGCCACAATTCACTGATGTTTTTTTGCGTAAATGTGAGATAGGCATCAGTGGCATAGTCATAGACGACCATGAGCGACAGGGAAAGTTTTGCAGGGTCGTTGGAGCCCACATCGTGAAAAGTGTTGCTGGTTTCAATATCAAGGACGATTTTTCGCATAGTGTACAATTTTTAACGACAATAGCACTATTCTATCATGAGGGAAAAAGTGATACAATACCCAAGAGGAGACAATACGACTAATAGTAGGAATTTATGTGGGGTTTTTTGATGCGGATCGGATTTGTGGCGGTGTTGGCGGGCGGTGTCTTTGCATGGTACCGTATGCCGAACGACTACAGTTCTGTGTTTCGTAAGGATGATGCAGATGCAGCGGAGCGTGTTTTGCAGGGAGATGCGGCAGCTGCGCAAAGGGTGGAGCCTGTGTCCGCCAGTGCGCTATCACAAAAGCGTTCCACGACGGTGGATGTCCCTGTTGCGGCGGATATTGTGCCGGTGCGCACCACGCAGGATTTTTTTGCCACATTGAAGGATTCTGTGAAACAGTCGGTGCCGTTTGTCGTGCAGGCGCCGCGGGCGCAGTGGGATGATCCACGCTACCAAGACGCGTGCGAGGAGGCGTCGCTGTTGATGGCACATGCGTGGCTCAATGGCACGGGCGCCATTGCCAAGGGTGATGCCGAGACGGAAATGGAGCGCATGTTTTTGGCCGAGGAAACGATGTTTGGCGCCGATGTGATCGACACATCTGTGGAGGATACGGCAGCGTTTTTTCGCACGCATTTTCAGCGCGAGGTGGAAGTGGTGCGTGACACGACAGTGGAAAACATGTACCGTAATCTTGCCGAAGGCGCCATTATCATCGCACCGACAAACGGGCGGGCATTGGGCAATCCGAATTTCACCAATGGCGGTCCCGATCGGCATATGCTGGTCGTGATTGGCTATGACAAAAAGGCACGTGAATTTATCACCAACGATCCCGGCACACGCGTCGGCAAGGGGTATCGATACAAGGATACAGTGCTCTACAATGCCATCCGCGACTACAGTACGGGACACAAGGAGCCGATTTTGGGGACATTTAAGAATGTGATTGTTGTGCGGAAATGAGTAAGGCAGTTATTGCTAGGAAGCGCGATGGGATGCGCGTGGGGATCCGACGTGCCATTTTTGCATGGTATCGTGCGCATGGGCGTCATGATTTGCCATGGCGCAAAAACCTTTCCGTGTATCGGGTTGCGGTTGCGGAGATCATGCTACAACAAACCAACGTGCCGAAAGTCATTGAGAAGTATACGGCGTTTTTGACGGTGTTTCCAACGGTGCACACACTTGCTGCGGCGTCACAAGCGGATGTGGTGCGGCAGTGGCAAGGCTTGGGCTATAATCGTCGTGCTGTCAATGTGCACAAGATGGCGCAGATTGTTGTGCAGGAGTACAACGGGAAGTTTCCTACGGATCCGGAGCAGTTGCGTACCTTGCCTGGTGTTGGTCCATATACGAGTCACGCCATTCCGATCTTTGCCCGCAACAGCAATTTGGCGACGCATGATGTCAATATTGCGCGCGTGGTGCGTCGATGGCATGCCATGCGTATGCCGAGTGATGCGAGAATTGCGACGCTGGCAGCAGCGTATGCGCCACGCGGACGATCGCGTGCGTGGCACAGCGCACTTATGGATTTTGCATCACTGGTATGTACCAAGCGTGCGCCGCAGTGTGCCACGTGTCCATTGCGACGGCAGTGCCGGTCGTATCCCGCACCGCGCGATCCCGTGGTACACAAGAAAAAGGAGGTGGGGCGCAGCGAGAATGGTAAACACATCCCGCGTCGGATCTATCGCGGGCGGATTGTGGAGTTTTTGCGCACAGCGCCAGCAACGCGCAATGCGATTGGCGCAGCGATCAAGAAAGATTGGTCTGTGCATGCGGATGGTGCGTGGTGCGATACCGTGTTGCAGACATTGGTGCGAGATGGTATGATTGTACAAAAGGGTAATCAGTGGCGTTTACGTACATAGGTCTATGGTGCAAGAAATCGTGTTGGTGTCGCCGCGGGGATTTTGCGCCGGTGTGGCGCGATCCATCGCAACGGTGGAACGCGCGTTGGCGTTATATGGTGCGCCGATCTATATTAAGCATGCCATTGTGCACAATACAACAGTGGTGCAGTCGCTGGAAGCGCAAGGTGCCGTGACAGTGGAGGATGTGGCAGATATTCCCGACGGTGCAACAGCGATCTTCAGTGCACACGGATCACCACCCGAACATTTTGTGCAGGCGCGCAGTCGTGGCATTCGCGTGATTGACGCAACATGTCCACTTGTGACGAAGGTGCATCGGGAAATGCGCCAGTTTCTTTCCGAAGGGCGATCGGTGGTGTATGTCGGACACAGGGGGCACGTGGAGGGTGAGGGGGTGATAGGAGAGGCGCGCGACATGGGTAAGAATGTACCGCTTGTGGAAAATGTGGAGGATGTGGCGACACTGACGTTTGCGTCGGACACGCCGATGGCCGTGCTTACACAAACTACGTTAAGCGTGGATGAAACGCACAATGTGTTGGAAGCGCTCCGCGCACGGTACTATGATCTTGCGGAGCCGACGGCGCAGGACATTTGTTATGCGACGACAAATCGGCAGCGAGCGGTGCGCGCGTTGGCAAAAGAAACAGATGTCATTATTATTGTCGGATCTTTCACATCATCCAATTCGCGACGCTTGCAAGAAGTTGCGGAGCAATTCGGCACGCCGGCGATGTTGGTGGAGGGTGTGGAAACATTGCGCGAGGAAGATTTTTACGGTGTGCAACGCGTCGGTATCAGCGCCGGTGCGAGCGCACCGGAGCATCGTGTGCAGGACATTGTGGCGTATTTTACGCGTAGCGGTGCGTGCGTACGGACCATGGAGGTTGTCGCGGAACATGTGCAATTCACGTTGCCACACGACCTTGCGCAGGCATAGCACACGACACGTTTATGGGATAACTGTGATGACCGGTGCAGGCGCCGGTCTTTTTTGTTGACAAATTTTGCAAAAAGTGCTAGTCTATGCAGTTATCTCTTTTTGCAGGGGATGGCAGTAATTTCGTCATATAAGAGTATTTCTATGACATCTATCAGATTGATTGTTGCTTTTGCCGTTGTGGCATTGGCGATCGGCGCAGCATCACCAGATGCGTTGGCGCAAACAACGAGTGCGGCGGCATGTGGCGCTGCAAGCGGAAGCACGTTTTCTACCTATGCGGAGATGACGGGCGCCGGCTTGTGTTCGTCCGGAACCGCGACGAGTATAACGGGAACGGCATCGGCATGGGCGTGGTCCTGCGTGACGTCAACATCGGCTGTGGCATGTTCCGCAGCGGTGACCGGCGGCGGAACGTGTACGACGGATTGGTGCTTGTCGGCACTGTATCTTGAGAAACGTGACGGCACGAACACCAAGGATACACAGACTGTACAGAAAGGTGGTACAGCAACGTTCACAATTTCCATCATGAACGGCGGTTACATTCCCTTGACGAATGTGCGCGTGACCGATTTACTTGCACCAGACTGCAACCGCACGGCGGTGCAAATGGCGCAACTCTATGGTGCATCCTTTGAACCGGGAGAGATCATTTCCTATACCTGTTCACTGCCTAATGTGCAAGAGTCTTTTGATAACGTTGCCACCGTTACGGCAATTACACCCAACGATGGAACGGTATTGACGGTGTGCGATGATACACATGTGGATGTGACTGTGCCACCTGCGCCGATTGACGGCGTATGCGGACCAGCTCACGGCACAACGGTGGAAACGACGCCAACAGGTGGACTATGCTCCGTGGGAACACCAACACCCGTGATCGGCAGTGGTCCGTGGTCATGGCAGTGCGTAGGTAGTAATGGTGGAAAAACCGTGATCTGTGGCGCATACAAATTGATTCCTGCAAACCCTGCAATTTCTCTTACCAAAAGTAATGGTACCAACAGCGGTGACAGTCAGACAATCGTCAAGAATGGCACGGCAACATTTAAAATTACCGTGAAAAACACCGGTAATGTCAACCTCACCAACGTGGTGATTACCGATCAGCTTGCACCGGACTGCAATCGCACAGCAGCGCAAACAGCGCAGCTTTATGGCGATGCATTCACACCGGGTGAAAGTTTTCACTACACCTGCACAAAGAACAACGTACAAGAGTCTTTCACAAACGTTGCCGTTGTGACGGGTGATGCGGGGGACAAACATGTATCTTCGCAAGACACGAGTCATGTGACGGTAGAAACACCAGTAACGCACCCGGCGATCACCATTGACAAGAAAAATGGTGATGGCACGGCGGATACGCAAACGATTACCAAGGGTGAAACAGCGCACTTCACTATTACCGTGAAAAACACCGGTGATGTGAACCTGACTAATGTTGTGGTGCAAGATCAGCTTGCTCCGGACTGCAATCGTAACGCAGCGCAAACAGCGCAGCTCTACGGCGACGCATTCACACCGGGTGAAACATTCAGCTATACGTGCAAACAGGAAAATGTCCAAGCATCGTTCACAAATGTGATTGTTGTACACAGTGAAACACCTGGTGACGACACTGACCCGAGTGATGAAGATGATACGGATGTTGTTGTGCCGACGGATCACCCTTCGTTGAATGTGGAGAAGCGCAATGGTAACAATAGTGGTGATACACAGACGATTGCCAAAGGTGAAACGGCACACTTTACGATCACTGTAAAGAATACAGGCAATGTGAACCTGACTAATGTTGTGGTGCAAGATCAGCTTGCTCCGGACTGCAATCGTACCGCAGCGCAAACAGCGCAGCTCTACGGCGACGCATTCACACCGGGTGAAACATTTAGCTATACGTGCAAACAGGAAAATGTCCAAGCATCGTTCAAAAATGTTGTTGTCGTAAGTAGTGACACGCCGGACACGCCGGACGATAGCGATGATACGGATGTTGTTGTGCCGGAAACGCCGAAAAACCCGGGTATTGAGGTCCAGAAGCGTAACGGCGACAACAGTGGCGACGCACAAACGGTATTGAAGGGTGGCACGGCAATGTTTACGATTACCGTGAAAAATACCGGCGACACAAACATTACTAATGTCACGATTTCCGATCAATATGTGTCGGATTGTAACCGCACAGCGGCACAGACGGCACAACTCTACGGCGACGCATTCACACCGGGCGAAAGTTTCAGCTACACCTGTAAACAGGAGAATGTCCAAGCATCCTACCGTAATGTCGTGGTTGTAAAGGGGGAGACGCCTGACGGTGGTACACCGGATGATAGTGATGACTCCACAGTCACCGTTCCCGGTGAGGAGCCTAAAAAGCCCACCAAACCCACCAAAGAAAAATGTGATGCCTCCATCGGTGACCTCGTCTGGAACGACA
>CAYRUU010000035.1:0-8443 GCA_964427825.1 uncultured Micavibrio sp. | reverse complement strand
CAGTGCTATCGCAGCGAGATTGGTAGTTACGGCAAGGATACCAAGGGGATGTATCGCGTGCATGAGTTTATGAAGATTGAACAGGTAGTACTTGCGGCGGCGGATGTGGAGGCAAGTGAAGTGCTGCAGCAAGAGATAGTGGCAATTTCGGAGGAGATTCACGCGGAATTGGGCTTGCCGTATCGCAAGGTGGCGATTTGCACGGGGGATATGGGTACGGGAAAGTATCGACAGTTTGATCTGGAGGCGTGGATGCCGGGGCTCAATCGTTGGGGTGAGACGGGTAGCGCATCAAACTTCTTGGACTGGCAGTCGCGCCGCCTCAATGTGCGCTACAAAGACAAGGATGGCAAAAAGAAGTATGTCTACATGCTCAATAATACTGTGTTGCCATCACCGCGTCCGTTTATTGCGATTTTGGAAAACTTTCAACAAGCCGACGGCAGCATCATCATTCCAGAAGCCTTGCGCCCCTATATGCCCGGCGGGAAGGGTGCGATTGTGCCACCGCAGCGTGCATGAAAACGAGGCATATCAACAGCATTTTCGGTAGCGTAACTTTTTTGACAAAACTGCAAAAATAGTTTACACTGATCCGTTTGGTATTGTGTCAAACAGAGTTGTTTTTTTAACAACAGAAGAGGATATTTTCTCATGACAAAAGGAGGTCTGTCTAATGTTCACAAGACAAAAAGAGGTTACGAAGCGGCGTATTATCATCACACTTCTGTGCGTTGCGGTTGTTACGGCAATGGCAACATGGGGCAACATCTCTCTAACGGAAATTCGCTCCATCCTTTTTCAGCCGTACCTGGACAAAAATCATCCAACGGTGCAAGCGATTCGGGAGGCGGCAAAGTACGACGTCATCAACTCCAATGATGTGTTTTATCGCATCACGTTGAAGGAATTGTCGGCGGAAGCGCTGACCGAGGCAATGGATCAGATCCATCGCTTGGAAGCGGCATTTGCCAAGGCGGGGATTGCGTTCAGTAATGCATCCCTCACGACGATGAGTGATTACGCTGCGGATCCGGTGGATTATTATCTCACACCGGACGTTGTGGCGGAAAAAGGTCCCGAGGCATGGGCGCGGCACGTGCAAAGCAAAACATTTCTCAATAATGTTTTTATTGCGCAGCTGCCCGACGGGCGTTATACGCTCTTCGGATCCATGATGCCAACGGACCCCAACATCAAAGAGCTCTTACTCTATAAGACCGTATGGGAATTTGAGTATGGGCAGCCTTTTGAGTGGTGCCAAATGTACTTTGGTGATCTGGTGAGCTGGGTCAATATGATTCCACAAGCGGAACACCGTCTGTTTGGTACGGATGTATCGGAAAAGGTGCTGCGTACGCTACACATTCCGCCATCACCGCAAAAGCAATTGATGGGAAAGGAAGTGACCATGGATTTTTTTGGATGGTCAATATTACGGACACTTATCAATATTCTGACATTTTCATTCATTTTCAGCATATTGATTTTGGGATCCGTTTTCCCAGCAGCAGTCATGTGGTGGTTCGTCGGTTCTTGGAAGCAAACAATGGTTGCTGTGATTCATAACGTTCTTGTGTTGTGGGTGATGCGCAGTCTGATCGGTTTTGCCGACGTAGCCATGCAGTGGCTTGGAGTAACGGCAGTGGGAATAACGGTAAGCGACGCCACGGGCGTCCTTCTGCCATTTTCCATACATGAAGAGACCTACACCGTTTTGGCGTATGTCCCCATCATCATGCTCAATTATTCCTTTGCCATGCGTGTGCTAAAAAAATGGAACGCAGCGTATTACGCAAACCCGCATCTGTCGCGCAGGGCATTGTGGTCTATCGTTTTACGCGATGCAACACAGAAGCTCTCGGTGCGTTTTGTGTGTTTTGTTGCCTCCATGGATTTCCTGTTCTTTATGTTCGCGCAGCACTACAATGCGGCGCGGTCCATGGCGACGGTTGCACTGATTGTGATCATGACGATCGTCATGCTTGTCTTACCACTGTCCACACGCTTGATTGCCGTATGGCATAGTGTGATTGGTGGTATCGGACATAAACCGAAAACACTAGAAACGTCATGGTGGGGAAGACTGATGGTGCGCTATGCCACGTGGCAGCGGGCGATGATCTGTAGTGGTGCGGTGATCGCATCGCTGATTCTCGCCACGGTCACATTCTACCTCAACGGGTACTTGAATGTGGATAGCAACCCGGGTGCTTTTTTGCATAACGTACCCATGGGTAAAACGCTGCTGTCTTTGGAACAACCAGGGCAGCCCGGCGGAGCAATCTACAAGGACTTCATCGGATTTGGCGATGATGAACTAACGGACCCGTCTTTCGTGGCGGAAGTACATACTCATGTGCAACAGCTACGTCAGAGCTCGGCTGTGCGCGGTGTCGTGTCGCCTACGGATTTTCTGGGTGAGGTGCTTGTAAAGGACTTCGGCGAGGTTTGTACATCGCTGGAGGAATGCCTCACACCGCGCAATCAAGAGAAGATTGCATCTGTGGCAGGGGTGTCCTTTCGTGAAGTACTTGCGGCGGAATGGGCATTGATCGCACAGGAGCCGCAGATGGCGCATCAGGTCGCACTGAGTGACAATTCCTTGATCATTAGTGTGGCGGGCAAAACATCGCGTGCAAGTGATATGCGCGCGGTCCATGACGCCATTGTGGAATCCGGCAAGACATTGTTGGCAAAAATGATTGACCCATTGGCACTCTACATCATTGTGGACGCCTCGATCATTGATGGGTACATTGCCAATTACCTCGGATCACCTCTGCTCATCGCGCTGATTACGTTTGTCGTTTTTTACTGGCAGACGCGTCGCGTGCGGCATGTGGCGCATATGCGTCCCATCATCGCAAGCGTGTTTGTGGCAGTGCCGTTTGTGGTTTCCACGTCATCCACTGTTTTGGTGATGATGATGGCGGGTATTCCGATGGACATTTCCACAGCGGCAATTGGTAACATTACGATTTCTGCTGCCGCGGATTTGCCCACATTTATCGCCCTCAAATTCAACGAACTGCTTGCAACGCATGAAAGTTTTGAACGTTGCATGCAGTCCGGAGAGATGGTTGATGAGGTGGAGCAAGCGCGAGCGGACATCAGTATCAATGCCGCAACATACGTACCGTTAGCGGTACCAATGATTGTGGTATTTGATCCAATCCTCAAACTAGGCGTTATGCTTCTTGTGGCACTTGGTGCCTGCTATGTTGGCACGATGCTCTGTTTGCCGCTGTTGCGATGGGGTGTTGTGTCAAAGAGGTGATAGCATATCATGTGACACGCCATACACACGGTGTGGCGTGTCGCAAAACTTTTGGAAGAACAAAACATAAGGAGAAGCACGATGAAAAAGATGACAGCTGTTGGTATGGTCTTCACATTGATGTTCGCGGCATTTGCGGCACATGCTGCAGATTCCGCAGATCTTGTGAAGTCGGCGTGGCAGGCGCGCCGTGCCAATGCGACGGTGGAAAACACCGTCTGGAAGATGGAAAACTATGCCCGTACGGACGAAGCATGCCCCAATCCTACGGAAGAAGTGTGCTATGCACCAACAGGGATCAGGAACACGTTTGCGCAATCCATCATGTTTGATGGTGCGGGCAACGACGGCGTGTGGACCCATTTTATCGATGGAGATACTGCCAAAGGCAAGGGCTTTGTGATGCGCATCAACGGTAAAGATCTTGCCGGGTCGGATCGCAACTTTTGCCGTGCCATGAGTGCGGTGGATCGGGTGCGAGCAATACGCATTGCGCCGACAAATCACACTGCCATGGACCCAGCAATAAGCGTGTCATGGGCGATTGTCATGATACAGACCGGTGCATCAATCTATGCATCGCAAACAGCATATGATGTCGTGCAGGATCCGCCACATCATGTGCCGCGTACAATTGCTGTACGCGTAACACTGCCCAAGATGCCCGCATACATTGCATATGTGGACGCAGAGGAACGCATCATCCGGCAAATTGATATTTTGGATGCACAGGGCGGTGTGGCATGGGTTGTGCAAAATCGTGCAACAAAGGTTAGTGGCATGTCATGGGCGCCATCCAAGATGTTCATCGTGAATGTCGAGGAACAAAAGGCGGTGATGATGCAAGAAGTCTCTTATGATGCCGCCTTTCCCAAAAACTACACGCCACGCGATTTGCCGTGTGGACAAAAATAAAAAGGAGAACAGGCATGAAGAAAACCGTGTTCTTTGTGATGGTGAATGCGGCGATGTTGTGCGGTTGCGCAACAGTGACGCAGCACACGACATCGGTGCAGGGGGAAGTGCGGACACGTGTGTCCGCCTACCACCACAGTGAACAAAACAAAGGTGATGTTGTTGGCGATGTGCGTACGGACATTTCCGTTACGCGCAAAACTGACACTGTCACCGCCGCGGCATCAGTGCGTGCAACGGCTGATACAGCTGGTGTGGCGCGCAATGCGCGGTTTGACAATCATGACGGAAGACGCACCATTCTCAGTATGCGTGAAGCATACATTGAGGTTGATGCGTCTCATGCGCTTGACGATCTCAACGTTGCCATTGGCAAAAAGATTGTTGAGAGCATCGTCACGTTTGACGCGGTGGATTTCAATCCACTTGCGCGTCGCGATCAGTTGGAGCCGTTTAGCTCCATGGACAATGATGTGCAGGATGGGGTGCTCATGGCGTCAGTGACACTGCCGCTCACGGAGAAGAAAAATCTCTATGGGCAATGTATTGTTGCCGGGCGCAATAATCCCACCATCGCCACGGAGCCAGGTGATCGTTGGACACGAGATCTGCCACAAGGGTTATCCTATGGCGATCCGCACATGGGCACAGATGTCAATTATTTGTGTCGCATGTTCTATCAACGGGACAACGGCGCCATCGTGGAGGCAGCAGTCTTTCACGGATCGGCTACTGGCGTGGATCGTGTTGTTGTGAGCAAGGGTACTGCCGTGCATCCGGTTTTTCCGGAAGAAACGGGGGGATACCTTGCCGGACAGATCCCACTTGGTGAGTGGGTTGCGCGATTGGGGTGCAGTATGCATGTGCAATCCGGCGCGGATGACTTCGGTGTCTGTGCCGCAGAGGTGGATCGCATCTGGCAGTTTAGCGGTGGTGCATCGCTTTTTGTGGAAGTGGGGTATGTACATGCCTTCACAACACAGAAATTGCACAGCATGCCAACGCTGGACGTGCGTCGTGCACTGGACAACCATCTCACGTCGTCCATAGAGTATTCACCGCGAGAAGGGCATTTCTATCGCCTGCGTGGTACCTATGGGCTGCAAGATGGGGACTATGCCTTTCGCGCAGAGGCGGAATATCTCCTCAATCAAGTATTGCCGAATCCCTTCAAACTAAAAAAAGTGTTTAAGGGAATGTCGGTTATGATCCGCGCGGAACACATTGGCGGATCCGAAAAGACCGGCAATAACTTTGATGAGCACAAGGCAGACGACCGCCTTCTGATCATTTTCAGAAAGAAATTTTAAAAAAAAGGAGCGTGGACAATCATGTCCCGCTCCTTTTCCTTTTCTGAAATAGTCTATTTTTTTACTTTGAGACGATAGGTTGTTTGCGGCTGCACGGCGGGAACGGTGATCCATCCGTCGGCGTTCGTCATAACTTCAGCGACGGGTTTTTTGGTTTTATTGGGATAGGCGTAGATAATGACCTTTGTGGGTTTTTTGATTTTTTTACCCTTGTCTGTGAGGAGTTGCGCATTGAGAGTAAACGGCTTTGTGGAATTGTACGGGTCGCTGCTCTTGACTTTAAACTTGTATTTGCCAGGTAAGACGTTTTTGACTTCCAAGACGCCATTGGTCTTTTGTGTAACGTCCGTTGTGAGGCGATCGTAAGAAGAATCAAACCATTCACTGCCGGCGATTTGCGCCTTTGTTTTGATGCGTGCCAAAACTCTGTCTTTTTTGAGGCTGCCAGCACCCTTCACCGTCAGTTCGTAGACGGCGCCGGGGCGAATACCACTCAGAGCGACCCAGCCACGGCTATCCGTGCGAAATGTTCCGCCAAAAATACGTTGATCGTTAACATGCATGAACACACCAACATCTGTCTTGTCGCGCAGCGGCTTGCCGGAGGCGTCTTTGAGGCGTACATCAACCGCCAGCATCTGATCAGGCTTTTGATCTTTGTCGTTAATGCGGAATTGGTATTTGCCGGGGAGGACATCTTTGATCTTGACGGCACTGTCACTACCAGTTTTCACTTGCCGCGCCAGAAACCACTGATCACCTTGGTTCGTGTACACGTCAATGGACGTATTGGCAATATTGTGACCACTCGCACCCCACGCAAAAATCGGCACAAACAGGACGCTACACACACCTATGACAAGAGTCTTCTTCATACGCTATGTATTATTATTCTACTTTTGTAGTATAGCACCAAAACGGTTAGGTTACAAATTATGCCACAGTTCTCGTACCAATACTGAAAAGGCGCTGGTGATTTGTTGGTTGTGAATTGTGGTGGTGCTTTCGGTATCTACGAGAAACACACGATCCGTTACGAGAATTGTGATTGCCGGTTTTTGATGTGTGCGTGTGTAGTAGCGGAGGTGTGTTCCGTGTGGTGTTGTGTGTGTATAATCCGCAAAATCGTGCGGTACGATTTCTTGTATGATGCTGCGTGGGGATTGCTTATAAATTCTTTGGTACGTTGCACGTATTTCTGTAAAAATATTCTGCGGAAGATCATGATGGAAAAAGACAAAAAGATTTTTGTGTGACGTGGCAATCAGATCTTCGCGCAACAGCTTGATGTTTCCATGGTGCTCATAGGAGGAAACCGTCCCGTTATTACTGGAAGAGAGATAGGTGTTTTGTAGGATGGAAATAATACGCAAAAACTCCCGCTCCTGCTCTTCCACTTCGCGCTGTTTGATTTTGAGGAGAGAGAGAAGTGCATGTGGCGGTGTAGCAACAAAAAATGTCTTGCGATTCTGCTTGATTTTGTTGACGAGGTTTTTTTTGGTGAGATGGTCCAGGATACGGTACGTTGTCGGGCGACTAATATGTGCATGGCTCGCCAAGGATGACGCGGTGATTTGGTGCGTAGCCATAACAATGAGGTAAATGGCAGATTCGTTGCCGGTCAGTCCGAGTTTTTTCAATTCCATCAAGAGGATGGGATCGGGGATGTGCGGCGGGTTTTTAATTTTGTCCATATTATTTTTACAAAAAAATACTGTTACATGATATAATTTATAGGAAAAAAGTCAAGTTGTTCAACCATTATTTACAAAATCGCATAATGATGTTACGGTGTACATGACCATTGTTCTTAAAAAATGACATAATACATTATACATTGCAGGAGGAGGAGGTATGTTTTATCTTATTGCATGGTTTCTGTTTTGGCCTGTACGATGGCGATGTCGCGCAGAAGGCTTGGAGCATTTTTACAGTATTGCCGGTCGTCCGTGCATTGTGATCGCCAATCACAAAGACATCTTTGATCCATGGAAAATTGGGATACAGGTGCCATGGCGCTATCCTGTGCGATGGGTTGCAAAAGAGGAGCTGCTATCCTTTCGGGCGAATTATTGGGAGTGCAGAAAAGAGTACCAGCACTTGCCGCTTATTGCAGCGCTGCGTGCCATGGCGACGGTGGTGATTGTGCGGTTTTCCCTCACGATTCCCACGGCGCGAAAAATCAAGCCCGGTTCCGGGGCTGCGCCTGAAAAGCGCAAACTGTATCGACTGCTCAAGCAAGGGAAGATGATCGGTATTTTTCCGGAAGGCGGTATAGGTGCCAATCTTGAGATCAAGAGCGGTTTTTTCAAAATCGCCAAAACGACAGGTGCCGTGATCATACCTGTGAAAATTCACGATGGTTGGCACGTGCAATTCATGCCACCCATAGAAGCGGCTCAATGTTCGCGTGATGAAATTGAATATTACGCACAACAAATCATCACGTCTACGATCTTACCGGATTAACGTTTTTCTTTAGCATAACTTGGGAGGGATTGCTATGAAAAATATTCTTTTTACGGGAGCGACGGGCTTTATCGGCTCGTGTATCGCGACGAGACTCATGATGGATGGACATGTCTTGCAGTGCGTGGCGCGTCTGAAGAAAGGTGCGGTGGCGGAGGAGCGTATTTTACGCAAACTTCTATTGGCTGATGCGTTAATGGGCTACGAAAATGGTCCGTCGTTTTATGCCGGGAAGTATTCCGCTGTGGAGGCGAATTTTTCCAACATGCCATGTTTGGAAATTACGCCTGACGCAATCTTTCATGCCGCCGGGGATCCGCGCTTTGCGGATACCAATCGTGCGGAGATCATGGAGGCAAACCTTACGTCAACAAAGCTACTGTTGGCGTATGCAACGAAAAACGGCATCAAAGAGTTTCACTATATCGGATCAGCAATGATTCATAATTTCCGGTATGTGAGAAACGTT
>CAYRUU010000034.1:0-8554 GCA_964427825.1 uncultured Micavibrio sp. | reverse complement strand
AGAATCATTGTCAATATTGTTACATGCCGTGACACTTCTTATACTTCTTGCCACTACCGCAGGGACACGGATCATTGCGTCCGACGGTGTCTGTGGCGCGCAGCGGCTTTTGCATTTTTGGCAAACTCGCCAGCGCCGCTTTTTGCTCGTCATTTGCCAATGCCGCTAACTGACCGACATCATCGCCCGCACCAGACAATTGCATGTTGCGTGCCAATTGCATCATGGCGCTCTCTTCTTGCGCTACAACCGTTGCGCGAAAAATGGTACGCAGCGTCGTCGTGCGAATGTTTGCCAGCAGTTGCGAAAACATGTCAAACGCTTCTCTCTTGTATTCAATAAGTGGATCTTGTTGTCCATAACCGCGCAAGCCAATGCCTTGGCGCAAGTGCTCAATGGCATCCAAGTGATCCATCCAGTGCTGATCAATAGACCGTAAGACGACGGATCGTTCAATGGCACGCTGTGCCGCCTCGCCGTTGTGTTTTTCGCGCGCCCCATACACAACCTTGCCCGCAGCAACAACCTGCTCCACCAGCGAAGCAATCACCTCACGATCATCACGCGATTCATCGTTGATAAGATGTGTCAGTTTACTTGCCGCCGCATCATCCATCGGAAACAGCGTACGTACGTCCTGTGCCATCGTATCCACCTGCCACGTATAGCGCTCACCTGTCGTGTTGGCACCAACAATTTGCTCCGCCTCCTCCTGCAGCATCATCATCACCTCCGGACGCACATCCGTCTTCTCCAATACCTCCTGTCGTCGCTCGTAAATCACCTCACGCTGCTTATTCATCACGTTGTCATAGTCCAAAACGCTCTTGCGAATGTCAAAGTTGAACCCCTCAATCTTGGTTTGCGCGCCTTCAATCTGCTTGGAAATAATGGCATTTTGAATCGGCTGATCTTCCGGCAATCCCAAACGCTCCATGACATTTTTCAACTTGTCCCCACCGAAGCGTCGCATCAGTTCGTCTTCCAGAGAGATGTAGAACTGTGTCGTGCCAGGATCACCCTGCCGCCCGGATCGCCCGCGCAACTGATTGTCAATGCGGCGCGCTTCGTGGCGCTCCGTACCGATAATATAGAGGCCGCCACATGCCGCCACACCGTCGCCAAGCTTGATATCCGTGCCGCGCCCCGCCATGTTGGTTGCAATCGTCACCGCACCCTTGCGCCCCGCGCCGGCAATAATCTGCGCCTCGCGTTCGTGATGCTTGGCATTGAGTACACTGTGCGACACACCGGCTTTTTCCAGTGCATGACTGAGTGCTTCGGACTTTTCAATCGCCACTGTACCCACAAGCACCGGCTGTCCCGCCGCATGCAACTCCGTGATCTTTTCCACAATGGCGCGAAATTTCCCGCGCTCATTTTTATACACCACATCGGCAAGATCCGTACGGATCATCGTCTTGTGTGTGGGAATTTCCAGCACATCCAAACTATAGACTTTTTGCAATTCCTCCGCACTCGTGCTCGCCGTACCGGTCATACCTGCCAGTTTGTCATACATGCGAAAGTAGTTCTGAAACGTAATGGTCGCCAGCGTGCGCGACTCACGCTGCACCACCACACGCTCCTTTGCCTCAATCGCCTGATGCAGTCCATCGCTGTATCGCCGTCCCTCCTGTGCGCGTCCGGTAAACTCGTCAATGATGATCACCTCGCCGTCGCGCACCATGTAGTCTTTGTCGCGCAGAAAAATGGCATGCGCCTTAAGTGACTGCTCCAAGTGGTGCACGTATTGGATGTTTCCTTGCGTATAGATATTACCAATACGAAGATCCTTCTCCACCTTCTCAATACCGCTGTCGGTGATTGCCACCGATCGCATCTTCTCGTCCACGGTATAGTCCGTGCCCTTTTCAAGGCGTGGCACAATGGCAGCAAAACGCTCATAGAGTTTTGTGGATTCCGTGTCTGGCGCGGAAATAATCAGCGGCGTGCGCGCCTCGTCAATCAAAATGGAGTCTACCTCGTCCACAATGGCATAGTGGTGCCCGCGCTGCGCAATATGCTCCGTTGATTGTGCCATGTTGTCGCGCAAGTAGTCAAAGCCGAATTCATTGTTCGTGCCATAGGTAATGTCGGCAGCATAGGCTTCCTTCTTGCTCGTCGGCGTCAAGTTTTCCATTTCAATATCCACCTCGTCACTGTCCACCGTCGTGCCGCGATAGAGAAACCCACCTGCATGCGTAATGCACGCCGTCTGCAACCCTAGTCGTTCAAAAATGGCACCCATCCAGTTGCAATCGCGACGCGCCAAGTAGTCATTAACCGTTACCACGTGCACCCCCTTGCCCTCCAAGGCATTGAGATAAATGGCAAGTGTTGACGTCAATGTCTTGCCCTCGCCCGTCCGCATCTCGGCGATCTTGCCTTGGTGGAGCACAATCCCACCCATTAACTGTACGTCGTAGTGCCGCTGTCCGATGGCACGCTGCGCCGCCTCGCGCGTGAGCGCAAATGCCTCCGGCAAAAGTTTTTCTAGCGACGTGCCAGATTGTGCACGTTGCTGCAAGTCGCGCGTCTTGGCAATCATTTCACCATCCGTCAACGCCGTCATCTCGCCCTCCAGCGCGTTGATTTCCGCCACAAGCGGCTGCAGGCGCTTGATCTGCTTTTCATTGGAACCGAAAAATTTTTGCAATAGTGACATACGTGTATACATGAAAAAACGACGTTTGCAACACAATCCGCTGCAAACGTATCAATTCTATCAAAAAGCTTCTTCCGCGTCAAAAAATGTTGTTGTACAGTCAAAATTCCGCCCTCCTAAACAATAGCACCGTGTCACCCTGAACGTGTTTCGGAGTTTCAGTAAGAGAGATGCTGTAACACGTTCAGTATGACCTGTAACAGTGCGACTGCACACATCCTCGTTTGGACCATGATATTTTCACACCACCTTACACAATCTCATCAATCTCCCCGTCGCCATCGTCGTCTTTGACTTGGTCAAGCGTGACACTCAACAGTTGCGATACGCCGTCGTCGCCCATGGTCACACCATAGAGGACATCAGCGTGACGCATGGTCTCGCGATTGTGTGTGATCACAATAAATTGCGTCTTGTCGGTCAACTCGCTGAAGATGCGTGCCAAGCGTCGTGAATTTGTCTCGTCCAACGCCGCCTCCACCTCGTCAAGAATGGTAAAGGGTGGCGGGCTGTACGCGATGATTGCCAACAGCATCGCTACGGATGTCAGTGAACGCTCGCCGCCGGAAAGCAGAGAGAGCTGCGACACCTTTTTGCCGGGCGGTGAAGCGATGATGTCAATGCCGATCTCCGGCTTTGCTGCGGACGCGGTGTCCGCATCCGCCGTATCATCGTCGGACGGCGCACCTTCTTCAGTTGCTGTGCCGTCGGTGCGCTGCGGTGACGGTGCAATGGTCGTCTTTTTCAACTTCGCCGTGCCGCCGTTAAACAAAATGCGGAAGTATTTGGTAAACTCCTCGTTGATATCTTTAAACGCCGCCGTAAACGCTGTGTGGATTTTCTCATCCATTTCTTTGACGACTTCTTTGAGCTGCGCAATGGCATCAGCAAGATCACGGGACTCTGTCACCAGCACATCAAACCGTTCTTGCATTTCTTCATATTCGTCAATCACCAGTGGATCAATACCGCCAACATGTTCATATTTGCTACGCAATGTACGCACCACCCGCTCCATCTGCGTCATCTGTTCCGGCGTCACATGCTCCACCGCCACCGTCAAATCCTCCACCTCCACACCCAATTCCTCGCGCACCTCGCCGCGCACATCATCAACCCGCACATCCACGCGCGCCGCCTCCACACGCACGGCATTGAGTTTCTCGCGGATGCCGTCCAATTCCGTCTGCGTGGTGCGCATGTCTTTCTCCAATGCGAAAAACGTGAGGCGCGCCGCCTTGTCTGCTGCCATCACCGCGGCAATCTCATTATCCAACTGCGCAATGGTTTCCCGCGCCAACACAGCCTGCGTCGTGTGCTGCGCCACGTCTTTTTCCAACTGCGCAATCGCCGCATCATACGACGCAATGCGCTCGTCATAGTCGTCCTTCGCCACATCCACATGCTTCTTACCCGCATCGTCATACAGCCCATCCATCTGCGCATGCACATCGCGCAACTGCGTCGCAATCGTCCGTACGCTCGCCACATCCGCTACCGCCTCCAACGCGCCAATGAGTTCCGCCTGCCGTGCACGAATCACATCCAACTTCTTCTGCACATACGCCAAGTCCACAGGGATGTGCACCACTTTTTTCTCATGCGCTTTGCGCTCTTTTTGAATGTCAATCCGCCCCGCAGCAACGGCAATCTTTTTTTCCAATGCCTGCAACGACGCATAGGTCGCACGCTTTGTCGTCTCAAAATCGCCAATGCGGTTCGCATCATCCACCTTCTTCGCTTCCGCCATCAATTGATCGTTGACACGATCTACTTCCCGCTGTGCGTGTTGAAACGCTACACCGAACGTCGCCGACTGTTCGTCCAGCGCCGCCTTTTCCTCCATCAGCGCGTCCCACACGTGCGCAAAATACGTACGCTGCGCGGTCTTGTATTGTTCATAGATCTCTTTGCTTTGCCGCGCCTTTGTCGCTTGTCGCTTGAGTGAACGGATGTGCGGCGTCACCTCGGCAATCAGTGCATCCACCTGTGCCAAGTTCTCCTTCGTGCGATCCAACTTCTTCAGCGCGCGCGATTTGCGGATTTGATAGTGCTTCACGCCCGCCGCATCTTCAATCATGGCACGACGCTCCACGGGTGACGCCGACAAAATCGCATCGGTCATACCCTGCCCCACCACGCTGTAGCTCTCGCGCCCGATACCCATCTGCGCCAACAAATCCACCACATCCAAAAGCCGCACCGCCGCACCGTTGACAAGGTAGTCACTCTCGCCGCTGCGATAGAGTTTGCGCGTGATCACCACGTCGTCAAATTCCAAAGGAATGCTTTTGTCCGCATTGTCAAAAACCAGCGATACTTCCGCCATGGACGCGCGCGGGCGCGTTTCCGATCCCGCAAAAATCACATCCTCGCTTTTCTTGCCGCGTAACGCCTTCATGGACTGCTCGCCCATCACCCATCGCACCGCGTCGGAGAGATTGGATTTACCCGAACCGTTCGGCCCCACAATCGCCGTCATCCCCTTCGTTGGTCCCGTGTGCGCAAAATCAAATGCCGTTGCGGTGGCAAATGATTTGAATCCTTTAATATCAACGCGTTTGAGAAACATAGCTTGTGATCATCTTTCCTTCAGGATACACCGACTTATGGATATATGGCAAGATACATATTTTACAAGGACACAATCGGTTGCCTGAAGATTCTACAGTTCATTGATTTATAGATTATGAAACCCTTGACATATTATATACTTTTTATAGTGCTTCTTCACAATTTTAACCATATCACTATTTGTGAATTGGGCTTTTTTATTTTTCAAGTATCCACAAAGAAAGTGCAGTGTGGCACCGGTTGAGGTTTTTCGTGGCAGATGATAGGATACAAACACGACAACATGATTTATACGCCTCGTGACTTATGGATATTGTACGCCGGACAAACGGCATGCGCCACAAAACCACTCGCATGGATAGGGCCCGACCCGGTGCGCCGCACACCGCGCCGCGCACGCCGCAGCAACCGCCGCATCCCAATCCCACCCAGCAACAGTCCTACCACGCGCCGCGTCGCATGTCTGCGCAAGAGCAGCCGCCTTACCGTCGCACCGTACCCGAGCGTTCGTACTACAGCACAACAGCACACGTCGCACCGACGGCAGGTGGCGCGCCATCTTTTGCATACACACCACCCCGCGATCCGCGACATACAACATCATTCCCAAAACCACAGCGCTCATCACGCCGTCGTATCCCATTTGGACGCATCATCCTCATCGGCGCTGCGGTGGTGTTTTGCCTCGTACTAGTGTGGATGGTGTGGATGTTCTACACCAAAGGACGCACCGCCGCCGCCAACATGAACGACAGCGACCGCCCCTACACGTTACGTGCAGCGCTGGCGGACATCGCCAACCCGCATTCCTATGAAAAATTGGAGGGCTTTGCCGACGGACGCATTAACATCCTCCTCCTCGGACGCGCCAACACCTTCAAAGGTGGTAAAGACCTCACCGACACCATCATGCTCGCAAGTATTAACACACGCGACTATCGCCTCGGACTTTTTTCCATTCCGCGCGATCTGCTTGTAACGCACAACAAACGCACCGTCAAAATCAACAGCCTCTACACCTATGGACTGCACGACGGCGTCGGCACCGACTACCTCACCGACACCGTCACCACCATTACTGGCGAACCCGTCCACTACTACATACTCATGGATTTTGAAGGCTTCACCAAAATCATTGACATCCTCGGCGGCATCAACATTGACGTCCCCAACCCCATCAAAGACACACGCTACCCCGGTCCGGGTTACAGTTATGAAACATTTGAAGTGCCGGCGGGACTCCAACACTTTGACGGCGCCACCGCGCTCAAATATGCACGCACCCGCCACGACAAAGAAGGCGACTTCGGGCGCGCAAAACGCCAACAGCACGTCATGCAAGCGGCGCGCAACAAGGCGCTTTCCTTGGGCACGATCGTCAATCCGCTCAAGATCGGCAGCATCTTGGATGTGCTCGGCGATCATGTGCACACCAACGTCGGCGGCGACGTACTGGAACCACTCATCTCTCTCATCAAAAAAGTGGACACGCATAATATCACAACGGTCGTGGTGGACGCGTGGCGCCCAGACAGTCTCTTGGTCAGCGCGCGCACCGGCGGCATGCCCGGACTGATTCCGCGCATCGGCACCTATCGTGAGATTCGCGAACGTGCCGGCGCACTATTTGAATTGGAAAAAATCGCACAACGCCAAAAAGATATTGCCGCCGAACAGCCCACCATCACCCTCATCAACCGCAGCGACAACGCCGCATTGCCCGCCCGCGTCACCGCCGCGCTCGCAACAATCGGCTTCACCTCCGTCACACTCCACACGCCACCGCGCCCGCGCACCGGCGACGTCGCGCCCGCAAGCGACGCCACTACCATCACCGATCTCACCGACGGCGAAAAACCGTTTTCCTTGGACGAACTCATCAAAAAGCTCCCCGCCGCAAAAAGTGCCGACGCCTTTGACGCCGACACCATCACCACCGACTTCGTCATCACACTCGGCACAGACCTCATCCCCACCTATACCTACACGGCCATTTCACAAGATGAAATGGAAAAAGAATGGGAGAATACGTTATCCACTAATCCTCATGATGACCTATGACACAAGATACCCTCATGATTGTCGGGCTCGGCAACCCCGGCGCACGCTATGCACGCACGCGCCACAACGCCGGTACACTCTTTATTGAACGCCTCCTCCTGCGCCACGACGCTCCCGATCATTTCCATCACGGAAAAAAACTGCATGCCGATATTGCACGCATCCCCGCCGATCATGATCGTCATGCATTGATTTGCGTCCGACCCACAACATTCATGAATCGCTCTGGCGATGCTGTGCGCGCCGCCGTCGCCTATTACAACATTGCACTGGATAACCTTATCATCACCCATGATGACTTGGACCTACCACTGGGAACTTATAAGATCAGCCGTGATGTGCGCTCTGCCGGACACAACGGCGTGCAGCACATCATTGACACGTTGGGCACGCAAGACTTTACGCGCGTGCGTATCGGCGTGGAACATGTTGACGGACGCGCCGCACGCGGTCCCATTGCCGGCGATGATTTCGTATTGCAAAACATGTCCGACGATGACCTTACCTTACTCATGGAAACCATTGACATCATTATCCGTGACATCCACGAACAAAAACACGTTGCTGCTCGTAAAGCAACAACGTGTGAATAAAATGAGATAGATAGATAGTTCATTTTTTGTAGAGAGCGTCATACATTTCTGCAAGACACTCAAAGAACAGAACACCTGGTGACTGCGCCGCAACTTCCTCAAAAATTGCAGCCTCCTCTGTCGTCAACGGCGGTTTGCCGTCGCCGAAATTGAGCATGGCATATGCCGCGAGGTAGTTTGTCGCGACAAAGATACCCTCTCGCATGGCTTCGGCATCATCACTGCCATAGCGTTTTTTGGCATACTCCTTAATGAGGGCATACCCTTCTTCGCTAAAGCTATTCCGACATTGTTCAGGCATTTCGGCACCATGGATTTTTTCAAGAAATTCTTCCTCAGAGATCGGAGTCAGATCGATCTCTTCCATAAATAGAAGGTGCATGACGATGTGCACCATCTCCCAGTCAACTTCCTCTTCCGCGGGCTTCGTCACCGTATAACGTGATGATGCACAGCCCAACAAAAAAACCATCACTACCAAAAAAACGCACATGTGCCGTACACGCATGGCAACCCCCATATAAAGTTATGATAAAAAAGAACATCCATCCACACATCATTCCGTCCATAGATCCTTTTGCGCACATGCACAATGGCATGCGGCAAAAGACCGTTGCCGGTAAGGAGGAGTAACCGAACACACAATCTATAGACGGAA
>CAYRUU010000033.1:3762-9898 GCA_964427825.1 uncultured Micavibrio sp. | reverse complement strand
TGCGTCGCAGCGGGGAAGAGCGCGCGCGCCTCGTCGACGGTGATGTCGCGATGCTCAAATGTAATACCCCGCCCGATGAGTTTCTTCATGCGTTTCTCAATCTCTTTCAGCTCGCCGTCCGTAATCGGTGTAGACGTCTCAAAATCATAATAAAAACCGTTATCCACTGCAGGACCGACGCCAAGTTTTGCGTCGGGATGCATTTGCAGCACTGCTGCGGCGAGCACGTGCGCGGCGGAATGCCGCTGGATGTCAATGGGTGTGGGGGACATATGTGTGCATTATGAATTATGGGTTACGTGATGGGTGTGGCGTATGTGAGTGTTCTCTGTGGCAACAGTACCAAAAACAAAAAACACCAACACAACCATTCTGTTGTTTTGCCAAGACCCGCGTGCATTGCTGCGAATTGCGGGCGGTTCCACTCGGCTTCCCAATGGTATAGCGTGGGCGCTTAAATCGCGCGATGTGTTGTCATGTACGCGCAAGAGGAAAAATCCTCCACATGCAAACTCTGCGGTTGGTGAATCCGCGTCACTGTTTGATAAATTGTTCTTCTATTAAAGCATAACAACGCAGTTTTGCAATATTGACAAAATAATGTATATATGATATAATTGCGCGTTGTACGTTGTCAATGGAATATTATTAAATTCTCAGGAGGGAAAAATCATGAGAAATTCTTTGCATGATCAGTTGTTGGCAGTGGGTTTTAGAATTGAAAAACCCGATCTTGCCAAAGCAGCATCTGAAGCAAATGTTGTGAAAGAGAAATTCACCAAGAATTTCACGGTGGAAGATCTTCTCAGTGCGAAAAATCTTGCGGATTTTAAGTTCAGGGCAAAAACGATCCTTTTGCGTGATTATTGCGCAGATATTCTGGATCAGGTTATTGATGCTGTTCACACAAGATTTCCAGAAGATAAAGGTGCACACTGGTTGTTTTATCGCATAAGAGACAACCTGGGGTCCTTGGACGAAGTGGCACGTGCAAAGTATTTGAGTGAGGTACTACGAAGATCCAATCCGACGGTAAAAATAGTTCGGAAAAAACAAGAAAAAAAAGGTGGGAAATGATGAAAAAATATGTCTATTTTTTTGTTTTATTGGCGTATACATCTGTTCTGAATGGATGTTCAGTCGTAATGCACAACATCCAGGCAGGCGGTAGTTTATTGAAGCAATCCATATCACCCACAAAAAGGAGCATTACTACTCCCGATGGTATGATTGTGGAGAAAGATCCACTACTTGTGTCTGCCAACAGGGCATTTATCGGTGAAACATCGGATGGGCAGCGTCTCTATTACCAAGAAGGCGAGAATATGCCAAACTTTATTCTTATAAGGATGCGCGTATCTCTTTTCTATGGAGACGTTTCAAAACTTCTCCATGTGCAGGAGACCCCTTCTGGATGGGTGCTGATGCAGTATCATAATCCTAAGGATATTAAGGCGGGATTTCGCGTACTTAATATTTATCTTACAAGGATAGAGGCGTATCGCGGAGGTTTACAAGAATTATATAAACCCTAAAAAAGGAACTATTACAAACCCCATTGCAAAATCATTTGCAATGGGGATTTTTTATACGCAGACAATAGCCGTGCGGTCAACGATTGTTGCCAATGCATCCGTGCATGTCGTATCGGCGGTAATGGCATAGGCGGTGCGCATGGTTTGTCCGTTGTGGTTGAGGAAAACGGTGGTGGATCCGGCAGCGCACGTATCGAGGACGGCTTTGATTTTTTCAATCGTCTCAATGCCAGCAGAAGCAGGCAGGGTGATGGTCAACGATGCTGGGTCTTTGGCGTCTTGTGTGTCGGTGGGTACGGCAGATGGCGTGTCGGTGTGTATGTCATCGTCGGATGACGGCTGTGGCGTTTTTTCATATTTTGCGCGCGTGGCAATGAGGCTTTTGGCGTACTCATTTTTGTCGGCGGCGATTTCTTCCAGCGTGTTGGCGAGGAATTTAGTCTCCTCGTCTTTGTCAGAGAGCATGCCGGTGACAACAACGGCGCGCCCTTCGGTGAGGAGGTCTTTGCATGTTTCCAACAGTTTGGGGAAGACGATGACTTCGGTGGTGCTTTTGCCGTCTTCCAATGTGACAAATGCCATTGTGGCACCGCTCTTGGTGAGGATGGTCTTGATGGCGATGACAACGCCGCCGATGGTGAGTGTCTTGCCGCGCTGTTCGGGGTCCTTGCCCAACACATCCAATCCGACACACATGTGGTCAAAGAATGCGCTATAGGCAAAGGCGGGATGATCGGAGACATAGAGTCCGAGGAGCTGCTTTTCCCATGCGAGATGTTGATTTTTGCCGCTGGGGATGCCCGCGACGATTTGGATAGTGGCGCGCGAGAGGAGTTCGGCGCCAAAGAGTGTATGTTGATTGGACTGTGTGCTGACGCGGAGGTCTTTGATGAATGTTAGGATTTTGTCCATGCTGGCGAGGATGTCGTCGCGGTCGGCAAAGCTGTCAAACGCGCCAACCATTGCCAAGGCCTCTAAAGATTTTTTGTTAAGGTCTTTGGAGCCGACACGTGTACAAAAGTCGGAGAGGTCGCGGTATTTGCCGCCGCGCTTGCGTTCTTCCACAATCTCATGCGCCACGGGGCGTCCGACGTTTTTGATGGCGTTCAGACCAAAGCGGATGCGCGGCTGCTTTTTGGCGGTATCGTCTGGTGCATAGATGACGGCGAACTCTTCAAAGCTTTCATTGACGTCCGGTGGCAGGACGACAATGCCCATATCGCGACACTCTGCGGCTTCAATAGCGATGCGGTCAGAATGTCCTTGGTCGGAAGTCATGAGCGCCGCCATGAATTCCGCGGGGTAGTGCGCTTTCAGATAGGCGGTTTGGTAGCCGATGAGTCCGTAGCATGCGGCGTGCGATCGATTGAAACCATAGCCGGCAAACGGTTCAATAAATGCAAACACTTTTTCGGCAACATCCTTGCTGATATCGTGCGTGACGCAGCCGTCAATAAATTTGATTTTTTGCTCTTTAATCAACTCAATGATTTTTTTGCCCATCGCTTTGCGCAAGATATCTGCTTCACCGAGGGTAAATCCTGCCAAATCTTGTGCGATGCGCATGACTTGTTCTTGATAGACGGCGACGCCATAAGTGTCGGCGAGAATGGCCTCCAGTTTCGGGTGTAGGTAGGTGACAGTTTTTGCACCGTGCTTGCCGGCGATGAAATCGGGGATCCACTCCATAGGACCGGGGCGATAGAGGGCGACCATGGCGATGATGTCTTCCAAGACGGTGGGTTTGAGTTGTTTGAGATAGCGCTTCATGCCACCGGACTCCAATTGAAAGACGCCAGTGGTGTGCGCACGCTGCAGGAGGGCATAGGTGCGCGCATCGTCCAAGGGAATTTGTTCAATGTCCACTTTTTCGCTATGGATTTTTTTGATGATGCGCAGGGTATTTTGGATAATGGTGAGGTTTTTGAGTCCCAAAAAGTCCATTTTCAAGAGTCCGATTTTTTCCACAGCAGAAAATTTTGTGCTGGAAGCGTATTGCGTCACGGTGGCTTCGTCGTCGGTGGCGACGCGTTGCATCGCCGTGTATTCCACAACGGGCTTGTCGGTGATGACCACGCCACATGCGTGGATGGAGGAGTGGCGACAGAGTCCTTCCAAGCGGCGCGCTGTGGTGATGAGTTCGGCGGCGTCGTCATTTTCTTCGTGGAGTCGTTTGAAATCTGGCACGGTTTTCAGAGCGTCGTCAATGGATGCGCCCACGACCTCGGGGATCAGCTTGGCGACTTGATCGCAGAAGTTGTAGGGATAACCGAGTGCACGTCCTGCATCGCGAATTGCCGCGCGCGCCGCCATGGTACCAAAGGTAATGATTTGTGCCACATGATCGGCACCGTACAGACGCCGCACATAGGCGATGACATCGTCACGACGATCGTCGGCAAAGTCCATGTCTACATCAGGCATGGAGACGCGTTCGGGGTTCAAGAAACGTTCAAAGAGGAGTTTGTATTCAATTGGGTCCATGTTGGTGATGCCAGTGAGGTAGGCAACAAAGGATCCTGCGGCACTCCCGCGCCCGGGACCGACGACAATACCGTCGTTTTTTGCCCAGTTGACAAAGTCTTGCACGATGAGAAAGTAGGATGCATAGCCCGTTTTTTTGATCACGTCCAACTCGTAGTCCAGGCGTTGGTGGTGGATGGTGGTGGCGTGCTTGCCAAATTTTTTTACAAGACCTGCCTCGCACATGCTACGTAAAAAAGTATCGGCGTCCGTGTTTTCTGGCAGAGGAAAATAGGGGAGTTTGGTGTGACCGAGGTCAATGGTGAACGTACAGCGATCGGCGATTTTTTGCGCATTGTCCACGGCGTCGGGCACGGCGGCAAACGCTTCGCGCATGTCTTTTTCTGTGCGAAAGGAGAGATCTAGGTGGCGCATGGTTGGACGATCCACCTCTTCTACTTTGCGGTTCATTTGGATGCAGAGGAGCACTTCATGCGTGTCGCGGTCGCTTTTGTCGATGTAGTAGACGTCGCCGCACGCAACAAGCGGCACGCCCGTCTCCTGTGACAATGCAATAATGCCATCGTTGATCTTTTGTTGGTCGGGAAAGTCGGGATGGTCGTTGAGCTCCAGAAAAAAGTTCTCTTTGCCGAAAATGTCAGCGTACAGCAGCGCCTTTTCGCGCGCCTTGTCGCGGCCGTCGTTGGCGAGTGCGTCGCCGATTTCGCCCGTGGCGCCGCCGGACAGTGCAATGAGTCCGTCTGCATGCGCGCGTAACACATCATAGTCCACACGCGGCACAAAATACATCCCATCCAGTTGTGCGGCGGTGATGATCTTCAGGAGGTTTTTGTAGCCAATGTCGTTTTGCGCAAGAAGGACAAGTTGGTGGGTTTTGCGAGCGGAGGGTGTGTTTTCTTTGTTCATCATGCCGCCCGGTGCCACGAGAATTTCGGCGCCGATGATGGGCTTGATGCCGTAGTCTTTCGCTTTCACCGTGAATTCCACAGCGCCGTAGACGGCGTTTTTGTCGGTGAGGGCGAGTGCCGTCATGCCGTTTTTTTGCGCTGCTGCAAGAAGGTCGTCAATCTTTGCCAGACCGCTCAAGAGGGAAAAGTCGCTGTGTGTGTGGAGATGCGTAAACATTGAGTGGACGAGATCTAAGAATTAGGATGAAGAATGGGAGCGTAAGGCAATATCAACTATGGGCCGATGATCCGCTTGTGTGTATTGTAGCATGGACATGATAAAGATGTCATCCCGGTCGGAATGACAGAATACGGAGCTTTTCATAGTGGTGTTTCAGATTGGATGACGCGGTGCTATACTGTCTATATGGACATTGCAAGTTTTGACAAAGAGAAGATATTGCATGATGCGCATGGTGACGTGGTGTGCGGTGTAGATGAGGCGGGGCGCGGACCGTTGGCGGGTCCTGTGGTTGCGGCGGCGTGTGCGGTCAAAGATGTGTCGTTGTATAGGGATGCTGTGGCAACCCAAAACAGTACATGGCGGCTGGTGCGCGACTCCAAGTCACTCAGCGAAAAACAGCGCGAAGAGGCATATGTGTGGATTTGCGACTACTTTCACGTCGGTGTTGGCATCAGCACACCGGCAACGATTGACCGCATCAATATTTTACAAGCGACATTTCTCGCCATGAAAAAAGCGGTGCAAGACATGGCGCAACGTATGGCGCACGTCGTTTCCGCCGACGCACATCGCGGCAACACGCGGCTACTTTTGCTCATTGACGGCAATCAAAAAATCGCCAACTGCTCCTATGTGCAACACTGCGTCCCGCGCGGCGACACGCACGTCAAATCCATCGCCGCCGCATCCATCATCGCCAAAGTCACACGCGATCGCATGATGATTGCCTATGACAAACAGTACCCACTCTACGGATTTGCCACCCATAAAGGCTATGGCACCGCCGCCCACATGAATGCCCTACGCACCCACGGCGCCACACCCATCCATCGTAAGAGCTTTGCACCGGTTGCGTTGTGTGTGCAATAAAACACTGTGTCGTAATTGCAGAGAACCTCGATCATTTTATCTAGAAAAAACGAAACCTCCACACATGCTGTTGTCACATATGTGGAGGCAATTTTTAGAATTGTGCCATTCTTTGT
>CAYRUU010000033.1:0-3662 GCA_964427825.1 uncultured Micavibrio sp. | reverse complement strand
CGCTTCCTCCGGCGTTGTGAGCAGTGACATTGCTATTTCAACAAGTTTTGCTGCAATGTTAATATCATGCTACTTCCCCAAACGATCTGGGCGGTGGTTGGGGCAGGTTTTGTCGGAGCAGCGCTCGGGGATGGTTTTGGTGCCTTCCATCATGAGTGCGCCGCATTTTGCGCCACTGCGGTCGGCGCGTTTGAAGGTGCAGAGGTTGCCCGTGGGGCGCGCCTTGATGGCGTTTTTGCATTTTGGGTAGTTGCTACAACTGAAAAACGGTCCAAAGCGACCATTGCGTTCCACCATTTCGCCCGTGCCGCATACGGGGCAGGCGACGCCGGTCTTCCTTTTCGCGGCTTCCTTGGGGTCTTCTTTGATAAACTTGCATTTGGGATAGTTGGAGCAGGAGATGAATTTGCCGTAGCGCCCTTCGCGCTCCACAAGTTTGCCGTCGCATGTGGGGCAGAGTTCGCCGGTTTCTTTGGGTCCTTCCATTTTTTTACCGTCAATCGTGCGTGCGCCGTCGCAGTCGGGAAATCTCTTGCAGCTGAGAAAACGTCCGTTTTTACTGAGCTTGATCACCATGTCGCCTTTGCACTTCGGGCATTTGAATTTTGCGGGTGCGTCGCCCAAGTCCGTGACCTTGTCCAGCTTTTCTTTCTTTTTGACGTCTTTAGTAAACGGCGTATAGAACGCTGTGAGTGTCGCGGCATAGTCGCGTTCGCCACGCGCGATCTCATCCAGCTCGTCTTCCATTTCTGCGGTGAATGTGTCACTGATATACGTGCCGAAATGTTCGGAGAGGAAGTCGCTCACGACAATGCCCGTGTCGGTCGGCTTGAGGGCGCGCCCTTCTTTCTCCACATAGCCGCGCGTTTCAATCGTGCGGATGATGGACGCATAGGTACTCGGGCGTCCGATGCCGCGCTTTTCCAATTCTTTGACAAGACCCGCCTCGGAGTAGCGCGGCGGCGGTGTGGTTTCTTTTTCGTCCATGTGCGCCTCTACCAGTGTAAGCGGATCGTCAAGAGCGACAAGCGGTACTTCCACGTCGTCACTGCGCGCCGCTGTGTCAATGATGAGCCACCCCGGCGCAATGACACGTGAACCGGTCACGGTAAATTCGGGGATGGTGTCGCCGGCGACGTTTGCCGCGATGCGTGTTTTTTTGACAGTGGCATCAATCATCTGCGAGGCGATCGTACGCGTTCGGATGAGGGTGTAGAGTTTTTTCTGATCGGCGGTGGCGCCGGCGTGTTCCAGCTTCGGGTTGGACGGGCGGATGGCTTCGTGCGCCTCTTGCGCGTTTTTGCTTTTGGTTTTGTATAGGCGCAGTTCGTGTTTGTCGGCGCCATAGTCGGCGACGATGACTTTTTTGATGGCGGCAAGCGCGGTTTGCGACAGCGTCACGGAGTCGGTACGCATGTAGGTGATGAGTCCCGCTTCATAGAGTTTCTGTGCGGTTTGCATGGTGCGCGATGGGGAAAAGCCCAAGCGCGATGAGGCCGCTTGTTGCAAGGTGGATGTGGTGAATGGCGCATAGGGGCGGCGCTTCTGTGTGGTTTCTTTGACATCCGTCACGCGCCACGGACCTTTCTTTGCCGCCTTGGTGATGCGCAAGGCTTCTTTTTCGTTGCGTGGTTCCTCTTTGCATGTCAGAGTGAGTGGTTCTTTTTTGGTGGTTTCAGCGTCAATAGACAGGGTCCAGTATTTTTCCGGCACGAACGCTTGGATGTCTTTTTCACGTTCCACAAGGATGCGTAATGCGGGGGATTGCACGCGACCGGCGGAGAGTCCGTAGCGCACTTTCTGCCAAATGATGCCGGAGAGATCATAGCCCACAAGGCGGTCCAAGACGCGGCGCGCCTCTTGCGCCTTGCGGAGGTTTTGGTCAATCTTGTGCGGATGTGCGATGGCGTCGGTGACGGCATCTTTTGTGATCTCGTGAAATGTCACGCGCTTCATTTTGGCGGTGGGAATTTTTGCCTTTTTGAGGAGTTCCGCAATGTGCCATGCGATCGCCTCTCCTTCGCGGTCGGGGTCGGTGGCGAGATAAATTTCGCTTGCTTTCTTTGCTTTTGCGGTGAGGTCGGCGACAACGTTTTCTTTGTCCTGGGAGATGACGTAGCGCGGCGTGAAACCGCCATCAATGTCAATGGCATCTCTGTTGGACTTCGGAAGATCGCGGATGTGTCCGACGCTGGAGGCAACGGTAAAATCCTTGCCAAGATATTTGCCAATGGTCTTAGTCTTGGTGGGGGACTCAACGATGAGAAGTTTCATTTTGTTTTTTGTAAGGGGTTAGTAATATAAATGACGTATAAAATTGTCACGTGTGACATATATGCAATACTGTTTCAAAAAATACAATTGATTTGCCGTTGTGTCAAATTGTGGAGCAGATGCTTCCCATTTTTTATTTTCGCACGACGTATGTTTGATTGCCAAGGTTGTCCAGTGCGCCCGCAAGCTCCATCATCATGAGTGCGGCGGGGATGTTGGCGGCGTCGGCGGGATGTTTGGCGATTAGGGTATTGATGTGGATGCCGTCGGGTGCGGCAGCGATGGCGCGCGCGAGTTTTTCATGGAGAGGGTCGGCGGTTGCGAGGTGTGAGGCACGTGTCTTTTGTGTACGGCGTTTTGGTGCGTCGTCGGTCGTGTCGCGCGCGGTGCATGCGACGATGACGTCGTCGGGCGTGAGTGCGGCGACGGCGCGCTGATCACGAATGAGGGCATTGGGTCCAACGGCAGTGTCGGCAAAGATGGAGCCAGGGATTGCGAAAAGGTGCTTGGCGTATTTGTGTGCCCAGTGCGCCGTGGTGAGTGTGCCGGAGTTGGCGGCAGCTTCCACGATGAGCACGGCGTCGGCAAGCGCTGCCATGAGGCGATTGCGCGCAGGGAATGTGCCGCGATTGGGTTGTGTGCCCGGTGGGTATTCGGAGACAAGTGCGCCACCAGTGGCGAGGATACGGTGTGCCAGACGCAGGTGCGTGCGCGGTGTGATGGTGGCGTCGTCAATACCGCCGCCGAGAACAGCAATGGTCACGCCGTCGCACTCCACTGCGACGGTGTGGGCGATGGCGTCAATGCCGAGTGCCAAACCGGAGATGATAGGGATGTGCGCCAGGGTGATGTCTTCGGCAAAGAGACGTGCGCAGCGCATGCCGTAGTCGCCGGCTTTGCGTGCGCCGACGACTGTGACGCCACCGCGCGTGAGTGCGTGCGCGTCGCCGCGGACATAGAGTGCAAACGGCGCGGAGGGGATATCTTGCAATGTTGCGGGAAAAGACGTATCGCGTGTTGTGATGAGAGTAATCTGCGATTGCGTGCAGACATCCCATTTTTCCGCCACGTTGATGGTGGGGCGTGATGCGACAACGTGTGTAGCAAGCGCCGTGGAGAATCCGGCGGCAACAAGTGCGTCATGTGGTGCTGTCCATGCGTCGTGAAACGACGAAAAATGCCGTGCGAGGAGGAAGAGTTTGTGCGCGCCAACGCCGGCAATGTGGAGCCATGCGTTGATGTGGGCGCGGTCGTCGTCAGACGCATGCACGATTGACATAAAAGTGCTGTTCTGTTATAATGATATTTCTTTTACAATACCATCTTCATACCGTTCCGTCTATAGATTGTGTGTTCGGTTACTCCTCCTTACCGGCAACGGTCTTTTG
>CAYRUU010000032.1:0-10312 GCA_964427825.1 uncultured Micavibrio sp. | reverse complement strand
GCACACAGCAAACTACGGATCTTACAGCGTTGCTGGCGATTGATCCGGGTCGTATTGTGCTGTGGGATGTGGATGCAGCGGGGGCTTTGACAAATACCATTACACTTGACGGTATTATGGTGGTGCGGCGTGTGACGACGGAGAGCCTTGTGATGACGGGGGATGCGGACCGCGCGACAATTGGTGAAGCGGTGATTGCGAAGGATGCAGTAGATGTCTTTGTGCCGACAACAGCAGTTGTTGCGGCAAGCCGCATCTTTATTACGCCGAAGGGCGGTGCGGTGGATCAAGCACTGTCTGTGTCGTCTATTGACGAGGGCTCTGGGTTTCACGTCACAGTGGTGCGTCCCGTTGGAGCGGATGTGGCATTTGATTGGATGATTGTGGAGGATGGTATTGATCGCCCTACGGTGACGGCGCGCGATCCTGTGGAGCTTTCTGTGGACGCGGCGACCATACCTATTCCCGAGCCGACGGCGGATACGCTAACCGTAAATCCGTAGAAGATGTCTTTTATATACGCGTCGCGCTCTAATGCAACGTGGTGGTACGGCACAATATTAGCACTCTATCGTTGGGATTGCTAATTTTGTGGCGGCGTGCTATAGTGGGTGATATGATAACGGTGGCAACAGTGATCACGTGAGCATCGTAATGACGAATTTATGGCAAAAGATTTTTACGATATTCTTGGCGTGGCGCGCGATGCGTCGGATCAAGAGATCAAAAAGGCGTACCGTACGTTGGCGCACAAGTACCATCCGGACAAGGCAGGCGGCGATGAACAAAAATTCAAAGAGGTCAACGAGGCGTACCAAGTGTTGTCTAACAAAGACAAGCGTGCGCAGTATGACCGTTTCGGACAGACGTTTCAGGGCGCCAGTGGGGCGAGTGGTGGTTTTGACGGCTTTGATTTTTCCCAGTTCAGCCAAGGCGCCGGAGCGCAGGGCGTTCATTTTGATTTTGGCGGCAGCGGATTTGAGGATCTTTTTTCGCAAATGTTTTCCGGCGGGATGCGTGATGCGCAGCGTGCGGGACGGTCCGGACGCGATGTGCAAGTGGATGTAGAAATTACCTTTGCAGAAATGATTACCGGCGTGACGAAAAAAGTCACCGTCTATCGCGCTGTGCAATGTGCGACGTGCAACGGAACGGGCGGTGCGCCGGGATCGGAGCCGCAGCAGTGCGCCACATGTCACGGAAGCGGACATATCCAGAAACGCGTGCAGACGATTTTGGGCACCATGATGCAGACTGCTGTGTGCGACACGTGCCATGGACGAGGGACGACGTATGCAAAAGCATGTACAACATGCAAGGGCGCAGGGCAATACCGCGATGATGTGCATGAACAGATTGACATTCCCGCAGGTATTGCTGATGGACAGTCTGTGGTCATCTCCGGTCGCGGAGAGCCGGGGGAACGTGGTAGCCGCGCGGGCGACTTGATTGTTACGGTACACATTGCGCCAAGCAAAACATTTGTGCGCGACGAAAACCATATTCGTACGCAGCAGCATGTGACATTTGCACAAGCAGCGCTTGGTGACAAAGTGACGGTAGAGACGGTGGATGGTCCAGTGACGATGAAAGTGCCTGCGGGGACGCAGTCGGGAGAATTGTATCGCATTCGCGGCAAAGGTGTACCGAAATTACGCGGTATGGGGCGTGGCGACCATATTGTGGAAGTGATTGTGGATGTGCCGACGTCACTCACACGTGCACAGAAAAAACTGATTATGCAACTACGTGACATGTCGTAAAGTATTATGACACCGGAACTTCAACACATTATCGCGCTGGTGAAGGACGGCGGCATCGGTGTCATGCCGACGGATACCATCTATGGTATTGTGGCGTCGGCGCATCATCCGGCATCGGTGGCGCGCGTGGAGGCGATGAAAGCAAAAGACAGGCATAAGCCACTCATTGTATTGATCACACAAACGGTGCACATGCGGACGCTGTGTCCAACATTGTCATCGGACGATCTTGCGCGTGCGGATCTTTTGTGGGCGCGCCGCGGTGATGATTATGCGTTTTTGGCACGCACCGTTGACGACGATACTCTTAATACGCGTGGTATCAGTATTATCCTGCCATGTACCGATCCGCAAACGGCATATTTGCACAAGGGAACTGGTGGGCTGGCGTTTCGCCGCATCACAAAAAATGCGCGATGCCCGCACGGCAACGCGCTGTATGACGTCATTGACGCAGTCGGTCCGCTGATTGCCACAAGCGCCAATCGCAGCGGCGCCGCTAGTGTGCACCACCATGCGCAGGCACAGAAAATTTTTGGCGATGCGTGCGATTTTTACAGTGGTGGTACGATAACGGAGACACAGCCGTCGCTTGTGGTGCGCCTTGAGAGCGGTGTGCCGCCCCTACAGATTGTACGGCAATAGTGTGTGTTAGAGGAGGTGATCGCTATCGCGTTCTTGGAGGACTTCAATCACTTTTTTCACATCGTGTGCTGTATCGCGCTTGGTAATGAAGAGTGCATCTGGCGTGTCAATAACAATGAGATCATCCACGCCGAGCAAGGTGATGGTTTTTTTGTGAGTACTCATGACAAAGCAATTGCGTGACGTGACGTGTACGACATTACCGCGCGCTATTGTTGCGTCATTGCCGTGGCGATGAAAATCATGCAAGGTGCGCCAATTTCCCACATCGCTCCAGTCCAGTTCCGACGGGACGACGAAGCGCTCTTTTGGTGTGAGTTTTTCCAAAATGGCGGTGTCAATTGGTTCTTTGGGCAGCTTGCAAAAAATGTCATGGCGTTTTTTTGGATCGGTTGTTTTTTGTATTTTTGCAATGGCTTTACTGATGTGTGGGGTATGCGTGGCAACCATGTCCAAAAATGTTGAAGCTGTAAAGACGAAGTAGGCGGCGTTCCATAGGTATGAGCCGTCACGTAGATATTTTTCTGCCATTTTGCGGTTAGGTTTTTCTTTGAATGCCTTTGCACAAAATACCGGCTTGCGATAGTGTGCGGCGAGTGCGCGTCCCATGTGGATGTAGCCAAGTTCGGTGCTTGGCCCGGTGGGTGTGATGCCGATGAGTCCGAACGTATGCGGGTGATCGGCGAGGACGTCGCATGCGGTTTGTACAGCAAGAATGAACGCGTCGGGGTTGCTAATGGTGTGGTCGGAAGCTGTGGTGGCGATGATGGCATCAGGATCTTTGGTGGCGATGGTTGCTGCGGCAAGTGCGATGGCTGGTGCCGTGTCGCGTCCACATGGTTCAATGAGGATGTTGTGTGGGAGGATGTCTGGTAATTGCTTGCGAACAAGGTCGGCATACTGCTCCGTAGTGGCGACAAAGAGGTGTGTGGGATCCGTGATCAGTGGAACGACGCGATCGTAGGTTTCTTGCAGAAGCGTTTTATGGTCGTCTGTGAGTTTTTGAAATTGTTTTGGATGGTTTTTGCGTGAGAGTGGCCATAGGCGCGTTCCACTGCCGCCCGCCATGATGACGATGTACCGATGGTTCATAAGGCACATAATTACGAATAAAAAATGACCTTCTGACTACAGTATAGCGGAAAAGGAAGATATGATACAATAGAGCCATAGGGTGATACGCATTTTTGCGTCACGATAATCTGTTAAATACAGGTCATATGGTAGTAGTAGAAGATGCACAGCGTTTTGCGGCGCGCAAACCGCGACGTGCAACGCGTGTTGTGATGGTGGGGGATGTGGGGATTGGCGGTGATGAGCCGGTGCGCGTGCAGACCATGACAAACACGGACACATTGGATGTTGATGCGACGGTGGCACAGATCATGCGATGCGTACATGCGGGAGCGGAGATCATGCGTGTGACCACACCCACTGTCAAACATGTGCGCGCACTTGAATCTATTAAAACAGTCTTGCGCACCAAACACCACTGCGTGGTACCGATTGTCGCGGATATCCATTTTGATCGTGCTGCGGCATTTGCCGCTTTGGAGGTTGCGGACAAGGTGCGGCTCAATCCGGGTAACCTCTTGGATGCGCGCGGCGATATGGGCAACACGGTACTGTCAGATGAGGCATATGCGACGGAGCTTGCGCGTATTGCAGAGGGTCTGCAACCGTTCATCGCAAAACTGCATGAGACACAGACACCCATTCGCATTGGGGCGAATTGGGGATCACTGTCGGGGCGCATTTTGGGACGTTATGGCAACACGGCGCACGGTCTTGTGGAGAGTGTGATGGAATACCTGCGTGTGTTTCACAAAGATGGCTATCACAATATCGTCGTGGCAATCAAAGCATCGGACCCGCTTGCCATGATTGAGGCGAATCGTCTTTTGGCGCACACCATGGATGTGGAAGGTATGGATTATCCCATTCACCTCGGTGTGACGGAGGCCGGTAGCGAAGATGATGGACGTGCAAAATCCACACTTGGTATTGGTACGCTGCTTTTGGAGGGTGTGGGTGATACGTTGCGTGTGTCGCTGACGGAGCCACCGGAGGATGAAATTCCGGTATGTTTTACGATTTTGCAAGCAACACAGCGCCGCATCACAAAAGCGGAGTTTATCTCATGCCCGTCGTGTGGGCGCACACTCTTTGACATCGCCGCCGTGACCAAAACCATCAAGGCGCGTCTCGGACATTTAATGGGTGTGAAAATCGCTGTGATGGGGTGTATTGTCAACGGTCCCGGGGAGATGGCAGATGCCGATTTCGGCTATGTGGGAGGCGCGCCGGGCAAGATTACGCTGTACAGCAATCGCAAGGTTGTTGCACACAACATTCCCGAAGAGGAGGCATTGGACGCGCTTGTGGCACTCATCAAAGAGGAAGGGAAATGGACAGAGCCGGCAGTATAGGCATGCTGTAAAACATGTGGTATACTGAAAAATAATGATAGACAAAAATACATATGAAACATCGCTTTTTGATCAGTGGACTCCTGTTGTTGACAGCTGCGACGGTTGGCGCGGTGGTGTGGTATGTATTGCGTGCGGATGATGAGCAGGCTCCCGTTGCCGTCACAGAGTACACCATACCCGATGCGTGGCGCACGTACACTAGCACAAAATACGATTTCACATTCCGCTATCCGGACAACGTCGTGATTGACACTGCGCATACCACGGCGGACAAGATCGTCATCTTGCTTGGCGGAGATTTCACCGGACGTCTTGCCTATGAATTGGCGATGCAAAAAAATTCCGGTATCGCGCTCAACGATGCGCTCAGTACGGAGCCGGAAATTGCGTCGTTTGTCAAATACCATCCGTCGGATGTGGAAGTGAAAAATATTATGGCGAATGGTGTGCGTGGCAAAAAGTATATGCTGCAAAACACAAGCGGCTACGCCAATACGTTTGCGTTTTTTGTGACGAAGGGTGATGTTGTGCGCATCGCCGGCAACGTGATTGATGAGGACTCGCGACGCGAATTTGATATGGTGCTCTCCAGTTTTCGCTTCAATCAAGAAGTGAACGTGCAGTTCTGATGTTGCAAAAATTTTTACAGGGAAAAAAGAGGCGTAAGTCGCCTCTTTTTGCATTTTTAGAGAAGTCCGACATCCATTTTTGCCGCGTCGGTCATCATATCCGGCGTCCAAGGCGGATCAAATGTGAGGGTGACTGTGACGGATGTGGCGCCGCCTTCGGTCAGGGTGCGGATGATGTCGTCGCGGATCACGTCATAGAGCGGACAGCCAATCGTGGTGAGTGTCATGGTCACATGCACCATGCCATGATCGTCTTTCTCAATGCCATAGATGAGACCCATGTCGGTAATAGGAATGCCAAGTTCGGGGTCAATGACGGTGTCCAATTGTGCCAGAAGCGTAGGATCTTTTTTCATGGTGTTGGTGATGTAACACGTAATGCTTTGTGGAGTGTCTCCAGTCCCAAAAGCGCACAACGTATGCGTCCGACGCCGACGTTGACGCCGAGCAGCGCCAGCATGTCATCGCGTGTGAGACTTTGAGCGTCTGCGACGGTTTTGCCACGGATGTCTTCCGTGAGGAGCGATGCTGCGGCTTGTGAGATGGCGCAGCCTGCACCGTCAAAGGCAATGTCACGAATGATGTGTGTACTGTCAACGATAAGTGTGATGCAGATGTTGTCGCCGCACGAGTGGTTGACGGCGCAGTGGCGATGTGTGGGCGCGGTCAATACGCCGTGGTTGCGCGGGTTGTGGTAGTGGTCCAAAATGGCGTCGTGATAAAGGTCCATATGTGTAAGGCTATTTTATAGGAGAGTGTCGCGTGCAATGAGAAGTCCGTCAATCAGCGTGTCAATATCTTGATCCGTGTTGTACATGCCAAAGCTGACGCGGAGTGTGGCAGGGATGTGTAGAGATTCCAGATGGAGCGGCATGGTGCAGTGTTGTCCGGCGCGTACGGCGACGTGTTTTTGCGCGTCCAGGATTGTTGCGAGGTCGTGTGGGTGACAGTGGTCCAGTGTGAAACTAACGATACTACTTCGCATAGTGGCGTCGGTGGGACCGTAGATGTGTACAGCGTCGCCGAATGTGTCGCGCAAGCGCGTGATACATGTCTGTGCGAGGGCGCGTTCGTGTGTGGCGATGGTTTCACGATCGTACGTGGTGACATAGTCCGCTGCTGCGCCCGCCGCCACAATACCGGCGATGTTTGGTGTGCCGCCCTCCAGGCGATGCGGGAGATCCGCATAGGAGGTTGCGTTTGTGGAGACGGTGGCGATCATTTCTCCGCCAACGATAAACGGCTCCAGCTGTTCCAGAGCTGCGCGTTTGCCAGCGAGAACACCGACACCTGTGGGACCGTAGAGTTTGTGCAGGGAAAAAGTGAGGAAGTCGCAGTCGATGTGCGCAAGGCTGATCGGCATGTGGGCGACGGCCTGTGCTGCGTCAATCACAATCAGTGTGGAGGGGTGTTGTGCACGAATGGCGCGGATGATTTCCGTCACGGGGTTGATGCTGCCGAGGGTGTTGGAGACGTATATGAGAGCGACAATTGCCGTTTTGGCATCAATACGCGCGAGGAGTTGTGCCGTATCAACGATGCCGTCTTTGGTGAGGGGTGCGATGCGAAAGTCTGCACCTGTGTGCGTGCACAGGCGTTGCCACGGGATGAAATTAGCATGGTGTTCCATGATTGTAGTCACGACGTTGTGGCGATTCGTGATGTGTGGTAGCATGCCCGTGGCGACCATATTGAGACTCATGGTGGTGCCGGAGGTGAAAATGACGCAAGAAGGGTCGGGAGCGCCGATGAATGTGGCGATTCGTTCGCGTGCGCTTTCGCAGGCTATTGTCGCCTCTGTGCTTGCGTGATACAGACCGCGCGCGACATTTGCGTTAAATGTGGTATAATATGCGCACGTTGCGTCAATGACCGACTGTGGCGTGAGTGCTGTTGCCGCGGTATCCAAATACACCAACTCCGGATGAGTGGCAAACATGGGAAAGTCTTTTTTGATTACATAAGGGTCCATGCTATGTACTGTATTTTATTCAACGGGAAAAGTCAAAACGGACCATTGGGACAGTGCGTATGATGACAGAGAACGACAATACAACACAGCAGATCTATTCGCTTTTGGCGACGATACAATCGCCGGAGGATGTACGGGCGCTTTCGTCGGAACAACTTACACGGCTGTGCGATGAGATGCGACAGTTTTTGATTGCGTCGGTGTCGCAGACGGGTGGGCATTTTGGTTCCAATCTGGGTGTTGTGGAGCTGACGGTTGCTTTGCATCGTGTGTTTGACACGCCGCGCGACGATCTCGTGTGGGATGTCGGGCATCAGGCATATCCGCATAAAATCTTGACGGGGCGACGCGACCTGATGCATACCATCCGCACCTACGGTGGCTTGTCACCATTCCCCAAGCGTGCGGAGAGTGTATTTGATGCATTTGACGTGGGACATGCTTCAACATCCATCAGTGCGGCGCTTGGTATGGCGCTTGGCGACAAGAACAAGAAGCACCACCATGTGGCAATTATTGGTGATGGCGCATTGACAGGTGGCATGGCATATGAGGCGCTCAATCACGCTGGTGATGTGCATGCCAACCTTTTGGTGATTCTCAACGACAATGAGATGTCCATTTCGCCCAATGTGGGTGCCATGCACAATTATTTGACGCGGCTCATTTCATCGCCACCGTTTACACGACTGCGCAAAAGCGGCAAGAAGCTTTTGGAGGGATCGCACATGGTACACGAAGTGGCGCGTCGCGCGGAATTGTATGCCAAGGGTATGCTGACACCCGGAACGCTTTTTGAAGAGCTGGGGTTTGCCTATTTCGGACCGGTTGACGGGCATGATTTGGAGACACTGATCGCCGTTTTGGAGAATTTGCGCAAACTGGACGGTCCGCGATTTTTACATGTTGTGACAAAGAAGGGGAAGGGATATAAATTTGCGGCGGAAGATGCTACGTCGCTGCATGCCGTGACGCCGTTTGACCCACACACGGGGCGCAAGCATGCCACGAAAGCGCCGCATTTGACCTATACGGATGTTTTTGGGGCGTGGATGTGCGATGCAGCGCGTGCCGATGCGCGTGTGCATGTGATTACGCCGGCGATGTGCGAAGGATCGGGCTTGACGGCGTTTCGCAAGCGCTTTTCGCGACGCTATCACGATGTGGGCATTGCCGAACAACATGCCGTGACGTTTGCCGCCGGTCTCGCCACCAAAGGATTGAAGCCCGTGGTGTCGGTATACTCCACGTTTTTGCAGCGTGCCTATGATCAGGTGATTCACGATGTGGCGCTGCCGAATCTTGATGTGACATTTGCCATTGATCGAGCGGGGATTGTGGGTCCAGACGGCGCCACGCATGCGGGTAGTTTTGATATTGCCTACTTGCGGTGCATTCCGCACATGATGTTGATGGCGCCAGCGGACACGACGGAGCTGGCGACGATGCTGACGCTTGCATTGGAGACGCCCGGCCCCGCGGCAGTGCGCTATCCGCGCAGTTGCGGTCCGGAACGATTACGCGGCAATGTGGCGCCACTTGCGGTGGGCAGGGGCGCGGTGGTGCGTAAGGGGTCCGCGGTGGCAATTCTTGCGTTTGGTGCGATGGTGGAGCGTTGCACTTTGGCAGCGCAACAAACGGGCGCCACGCTCGTCAACATGCGCTTCATCAAACCGCTTGACACGGCGCTCCTGAAACGCCTTGCCAAGACACATACACACTTTGTCACGGTGGAAGATCATGCCGTTACGGGTGGTGCTGGCAGCGCGGTTGCAGAATATGTGGCGACGCACGATGTTTCGGTGGGCGTAACGATGATCGGATTGCCAGATGTGTTTTTGTCGCACGGATCGCGTGAAGACATTCTCGCACAGGCGCAGTTGTCGGAGGAGTCTATTGTGAAAAAAGTGACGGAGATTGTGTCAGTGGTGCGTGGCGTATGACGGTGAAGAACATGACAATTATTGTGGATGATTGTTCGTTGACGTTTACCGTCAAAAAACGGACGAGGCAGAAATACATGCGTATCATTGCACATGCCGACGGATCGTGGGTGCTTTCCGTTCCGCAGACGTGTACGGCTGCCGCGATGCGTGTATTTGTGCAAAGTCAGATTGCGTGGATTCGCCAACATGTGTGCACAGTGGCGCAGACGTCGCGTCGCGTGACCGTTGACCCTCGCGTTGTGCAGCATATCAAAAAAAGCGCCCGTACTATTGTGGAGGAGCGCATTGCACATTTTAATACGTTTTATAACTTTCGCTACACTGCCATTCACATCCGTCACCAAAAAACGCGGTGGGGGAGTTGCAGCAGTGCTGGTGTGCTCAGTTTTAATTGTACGCTTGTAGCACTGTCTCCCGCACTACGCGACTATATCATTGTGCATGAGCTGTGTCACTTGTGGGAGATGAATCACGCACCGCGCTTTTGGGCTCTTGTTGCGCAGACAGTACCCGACTACAAACAGCGTCGTGCGCAACTTCGGAACGCACATTTCGTGTGATGATAATACAGTGTGGGGATAGAGAGACTTGAACTCTCACAACATTGCTGTTACTAACACCTGAAGCTAGCGCGTCTACCAATTCCGCCATATCCCCATGTAGGACAAGTGTATATCATAAAGAGATTTTTGTTAAGGATGCGGAACTAGTAGAGGAGAGATGGTGTAAGGATACAAGAGTGAAGGAGTACACATGGCATATCATCCCCGCGAAAGCGGGGAGTCAGGATTGATGTGTAAAACCGTCATGATGTGCGGGTGTGTGGTACGGTACAATACAAAACACTCTACACACATAAACCCCAAATCACACCCAGGATGACGTTAGGAGAGCGTTGTCACCTCACCCCATACCACGCAATCCC
>CAYRUU010000031.1:0-10978 GCA_964427825.1 uncultured Micavibrio sp. | reverse complement strand
GTTTTAGTTAACAGTGTTACCTTTTAGCATACCAAGTGTTACCGGATAGTGTTAAGTGTACAGGATCTCCCAAAATTCAAAAAAAGCATCTCGGAGATACTCTTTCTGTGGGGATTTTTCAAAAAAGAGTGGCCGGAGCTGCAACACCTCATCAAAAAACTGGATGAGATTGTAGACTTCTCCGAACAAACTGAGTAACCAAAAGACGATGGTGTGTATACCCATCGTCTTTTTATAGTAACTACTGTTTTTCACTACCGCCCCATAATCCCTTGATCAGTTTGGTGTAAAACCGTTCCATCACCTTTACAATTTCCTCTCGCGGCAAAAGCTTTTTGTTTTTATAGATTGCGGGATGGTATTTTCGTTTACCCTCACTGATGCGCTGTGTTGATGTTTTTTGACTTCCAACTCTTGCTGCTTCTTGATAAGAATATTTTTCAGTTGCGCCGGATCCTCCGGAAGGAAGGTCTGTACTTTTTCCTCACTACTTGCACTCACAAGTCCCATTTTCATAAGGCTTTCCAGCGTAAAGTACGTTGTGGCGCGATGCACGCCGGATTTCTTGGCAATATCCGCCGCACTACTCTGCCCCAACTCCAGTGTGGCAATATAGACTTTTGCCTCTTTATCATTCAGTCCGAATTCCTCCAGTTGTTTTACAAGCATAGATTGTGATTAACAAATCAATACGTTATAATAAACCTTTTTCGTCCCTGTGACAACACACTTCCATCATAGCACACCATCAGCGATCTTTTGCGGGCTTGCGCACATCGGACGCATCGTCAGGTGGCGGCGCGGCGGGCGTAGCCGCCGACACACTCTCCACCTGTTGTTCGGCGGGCATATTTTTCATCTTATAAAAAATCTTCTCCGGGAAACGCACATCCATAGAGATAAGATCGCTACGCTTATGATCTTGCATCACGGTTGCCATGAAGAGCTTCGCCGTCGCAAGCGTCGCATCGCTATCGCGTCCCAGGTCTGTCATGATCGTCCACCCCTCATCCGTCGTATACGTCACCTCACGACTGCCACGAAAATCCACCTTATACGGTTGTATGATGCGCGTGTCCACGGCATAGGTCAGCTCTTCTCCCACGTGAGCGATCTTTGACACATCGTCCGCCGTCACAGGACATGTCCCCTCCACCACTGTATCGTGTCCCGTATCATACACGATCATTGACGGATTGTTCCGCACAATGTCTGCCGTCGGATCAATCTGTCGTCCAACACACCCACCCTCCATCGCATGACATTCCGCACCGTCGCGCACGCACCACACGGGAAACAGCGTGTACTCCTCCACATCCACCACAAGCCCGTGCGGAAAAACCTTCGTCACACGTACATCCCGCACGCGCACATCCTCGCGCACGATATCCGCCACCGCCCCTGATCGCACAACGAAAAAATTACTTTTTGCGATGCATCCAAACACAGCGCCCTCCAACGACGCGACAATGCGCGCGCGCAACGCCTCCGCATCCACGCGCGTCGCATGCGCAATGCGCACATCATGCACCTCCACCATCGGTGTGCACGAGAGAATGTAGAGCGTCCCCGCAACAAAAAGCGCTGTCGCCACAATGAAAATCCACCGGCGCGGCCGCCGTGGCGTTGCGGATTTTTTCTTTGGCGTCGCTTTGTTTTTTGCTGTGAGGCGCGAGTGAACAATCTTGGTCCCGCGCGCCTTCGCGCCGCGCTGCATGATCATGAGCGTTGATTAATACGGAGGAGTAAATCTTCAATGGCAAGTTGTTTGTTGGCGTTTGTGGCATGAAACATTCGTAAAAACGTATCAACGCGGTCCGCCATCACAAGGAGCGTGGCATTGCCCGTGGCATGTGCTGCCGCATAAATGCGATGCGCCCACACAACAAAAAATGTAGTGATATATTCATCATCTTTTTTTGCCAAGTCTGCCGCCATCGCCATACGTTCGTGGATCGGCTGCTTGGCAAGTGTTTGCAGCGCCGTTCGCGCCGCATCCACACACGCTGCAAACGCCGCATCTTCCGTGAGACGATGTACAAATCCCGGCCGCCCCTGCGCGTCCTGCGCCGTTTGTATAGTCACCCCCGCCGCCACCATCACATCTGTCTCCACCGTCGTAAACTGCACGCGCACGCACCGCGACACGATTGTGTCCAACAATTGCCCCGGTTGATGCGTCACCAAAATCATCACGCCATTTCGCGATGGCTCCTCCAGTGTTTTCAAAAGCGCATTTTGCGCGGACGTCGTCATACGATGCGCATCATCAATGATCAACACCTTCGCCTTGCTATCCGCCGCAAGCGCAAAACGTCCGCGTGCTGCGGTGATGTTTTCCACAGAAATATCACGCACCACCAGTTTTTTCTTGCCACCAACCTTCTTCTCCTCAACCGGCGGTGTAATCACGGTCACATCGGCATTAACGGGTAACGTAACAGACCACGCAGCAACAACACCCTGCGACAACATCTGCGCAAACGCGCGCGCCACCGTCCGCTTGCCCACATGCTCCGGTCCACTAAACATAAACGCGTGGTGTCGCGACGTATCCATCACAAACCGCTCCAAAAATGTCCGTTGTGTGTTGTGTCCAATAATCATTGTCATGTCCACCACCATTATCTATCGCCATGATCATGTGCATCGCTCTGCGTCGCCGCAACAATCTCACGGATGCGCCGTGCAAAATGATCCGGCGCAAATGCTTCCGCCGCCGTACGCATGCGCGACGTATCATAGCGCCCTTCTTTTTCCAAAAACCGCCGTACGCCATCCGCCATCAACTCCACCGTCGGCGCGCGAAACGTCTCACCCGTCACACCAGGCTCTACAATCTCACACACGCCGCCGCGTCCTAGTGCAATCACCGGCGTACCCACGCACAGCGCCTCGGCGCACACAATCCCAAAGTCCTCTTCCGCACCGAAAAGCATTGCTCGCGCATTGGCGATATAGCGCCACTTCGTCAACTCATCCGTCGCACCAAGTACCGTGACATGTGGCCCCGCCATCGCGCGCAACCGCTCCAGTTCACGCCCTTCTCCAATCACCACCACATCCAACTGCAACTTATTGCACGTCTCCACCACTAATGCCATGTTTTTGTATGCCGACAAGCGCGACACCGCCACAAAATACGCGCCATCACGCACCGGCGTAAGCTTCGCCGCCGCAAAAGGACACGCCACCGGCGGAAAAACCACCTGCGCATCACGCCGATAGTACTTAGCGATCCGCGCACGCGTATAGTGCGAATTAGCGATCAAAACATCTGGACGCTGCGCCGCTTGGTGGTCCCATACGCGCAAGTAACTCAAAAGCGCACGCACACCCATGCGACGCTTTTTGCCCGTTGCCTGTGCAAGATAGCGTTCATTTTCATCCCACACATAGCGCATCGGCGAATGAATATACGCCACATGCGTCGTGTCTAACCGCGTCACAAGCCCCTTACTCCACGCGCCAGAACTGGAAATGATCACATCAAAATCACGCAGGTCAAAACTCTCCACCGCCGACGCAAAAAATGGAAGTAGCCACCTGTGGCGCCGTCGCAACCACCCTGGCAACTTCTGCAAAAAACTCGTGCGCACATCCACTGCGCCATACTGTGCGCCCATTTTTTCCCTGTCATACAAAAGCGTATACACCGGCGCCTTGGGATACAAACCTATCAGCGCATCCAACACGCGCTCCGCCCCACCGGGATACAGCAAAAAATCATGCACAAGCGCGACACGCATCTCTGTTGTCTGCGATTCTTTCATAGAGAGTGAACTATTAGCGTCTTTTCATTGTACCATACCCACGCATCACTTCCGCAACAGGAGCGCCTTCACCAAGTGCGCATGGCGCGTCCATGTGAAACGTGACGTATTGGAAAAGCCGCGCGCCACCATGTCGGCGCGTGCATCCATGTCCGTAATCAACGTATACACATGTTCGGCAATCTGCGTCACACTGTGTGGATCAGCAAGCAGCGCACTATCACCAGCCACCTCTTTCAAGGAAGAATTGTCCGATGTCACCACGGGCACACCAACCTGCTGCGCCTCCAATACCGGCAGCCCAAATCCCTCATACAACGTCGGAAACATGCACACCGCCGCATGCCGTAGCAGCGACCATTTCTGTGCATCCGTCACAAACCCCGTCAAAATAATGTCCGCAGCAAACGGATGGCGCACAATTTCCTCGCGAATCCGCTCATAGCCAAGTCCCGCCTTGCCCACCAATACCAGCTTCTGCGGCAAGAGAAAGTGCGCACGCATAATTTCATACGCCTTCAAAATATTGGAAATGTTTTTGCGTTCTTCAATCCGCCCCACAAAAATCAAATAATCCTGTTTGCGTAAGTCAAACGCCGTGAGAATTTCATGCGTGATATGTTCGTCTTCCGGCTGCGCAGGATTCATCCCCTCATAAGCGACACGGATTTTCTCGCGCGGCACATCATACAATCGCATGAGATCGCGCTTGGTATTATTAGACACACACAAAATGTTGCGCGCCCAACGGCACGAGCTGCGGATACCGCGCCGCATGGACCACCGCTCATAGGGAGAATACGCCTCCGGACACATTTCGTATTCTAAGCCGTGGATCACCACAGTGGTGTTTTTCGGGTGGATAGGCGGCACAATATGCCCCGGCACAAACAAATGCGTCGGACGATGCCACACAAGCGCCCATGACAAGCGCACATACGTCCACAAGCGCGGCGCCCACAATTCCTTGATGCGCCACAGTTCGGGCAAATCAAAATCCACATTTTCCGCCGTGCCTTTGCGCAAAAACAACGTTACACGCTCATTCCCCAGCTCCGCACGTAGATGCTTAATCACCTGATACGCATACTCCTCAATACCCGTACGCTCGTGCAAAAATGCGCGTGATGCGTCAATGGCGATTTTCAGCTGTGTACGTTGTGTTTTCATGAACGTGTGGCAAGAATAGTTTTTTTATAAATATCCAAATTGCCCAAGACCTTCCCCGTACCGCGCACCACGCACCGCAGCGGATCATCCGCCACATAGCACGGCACACCGATCGTGCGCGTAATCAACTGATCCAAATTCTTGAGGAGCGCTCCACCACCACTGAGCACCGTCCCCTTGTCCATAATATCCGCCGACAATTCCGGTGGTGTATTTTGCAAGACTTTCTTCACCGCATTGATCACCTCGCGCAATTCATCTTGTAGTGCTTCCGTCACCTCATTGGACGAAATAGTGATCGTTTTCGGTAGTCCACCCATCAAGTCACGTCCGCGAATATCCATCCGATCCTCTTTCACCTGCTGCACAGCGCTGCCGATGGTAATCTTGATTTCCTCTGCCATCTGCTCACCGATGGCCAACGAATACTTGCGCTTGATATAATCAGAGATCGCCTGATCAAATTTATTGCCACCAACGCGCGCACTATAGGAACTCACTACACCGCCCAAAGAAATCACGGCAATCTCACTTGTCCCACCGCCGATGTTGATAATCATGTTGCCTTGTGCTGAATGAATCTTAATGCCAGCGCCGATCATGGCAAGGATCGGTTCACGCACCACATAGGCGCGCTTGGCACCTGCCTTTTCCGCTGCGTCAACAACAGCACGTCGCTCTGTGCTCGTAATACCGGCGGGGATGGAAATCATCACCTCCGGACGCACCAGCATAAATCGCCCAGTTACCTTCTTGATGAAATACCTAAGCATTGCCTCCGTCACGCGATAATCCGCAATCACCCCGTCGCGCAGCGGTTTATATGCCGTAATCGTATCCGGTGTGCGCCCCAACATTTCTTTTGCTTCATTACCAACGGCCAGCACCCTATTGTCAATCATGGAAACAGCAACAACCGACGGTTCATCCGCCACCACGCCATGCTTCGGCACAAACACCAATGTATTTGCCGTTCCCAAGTCAATACCGATTTTTCGTACCACCATCGCCATAAAACATTTTGTGCTATGCGGTTACTCTGTATGTTCCATTATCCAATTTTTTCTTCTTTCTGTCCATGATAATGCGATATTTTGACCAAAATGCCGCATCCATCTCCTGTGGGCTGACGCCAAGACTGATAAAATTCCCCAGAATCAAATTAAGTAAATCAATATTTTCTTCAATAATATCTGCGCGTGATTTTCCCTTCGTCATTGCCTGTGCCAATTCTCCCAATTCTTCCATCATCAAGTGCAGACGAAATCCCATATCTTCATTATTTGTGCCGCGCATAGCAAACTTCTCATGAAATTTCTGTATTGCATCATAATACGTCATATCATGACCAATATGATTTTGCCGGAGATTGATAAAACGTCCTTTTTGAAAATTTTCAATCGGTTCCATTGTTGTTTGCGTGCATTTTTTTGGTAAAGCATCTAGTGCAAACCAACCGATTTCTTCGCATTTGCTCGGCTCCATGTTTTTCGGTTTACCCTGCTTCACAGACGCAATAAAATTGAAAGATGCCCAATGTTGTTGTTCTTTTGACAAAATATGATCCGTATGGGGCAAATACCCCCATATATCAATGAGAATATCCAATTCCTCTTTCATTTCACGCACCATGGCATCAATTGCATTTTCTCCATATCGAACACCGCCGCCAGGCTTAGACCACCATCCGACCTCGTTGCGTGTATTTTTTCCCCGCTTCATCAATAGAGCTTCATTCTTATCATTGAGAATCAAAACACCGCCGCCAACACCGATATAGTCTTTTCCTTTTACATATTCACCCATATTCATAAATCTACTCTTCAACTAACGTAATATCCGCACCAATGGCGCGCAAACGGTCTTGCAAATTTTCATAGCCGCGATTGATAGCATACACATCACGCAAAATACTCTCTCCTTTGGCGCCAAGCATTGCCACCAACATAATCGCCGCCGGTCGCAACGCTGGTGGCGACGTCAAATCGGCGCATTTCAGCGTTGTCGGTCCCTCTACTGTCACGCGGTGCGAGTCAATCAGCGTAATTGCTCCGCCTAAACGATTGAGCTCCGTATAATACACCGCACGATTTTCAAACACCCAATCGTGAATAAGCGTTGTGCCCTTTGCCATCATGGCAATCGGTACAAAAAACGGCAAGTTATCCATATTGATTCCGGGGAATGGCATGGCGTGAATCTTGTCTTCTAGCGCCGTGAGTTTTGATGGGATCATGCGTACATCCACCAATCGCGTACGTTTGTTTACCGACGCATACTGCCGTTCAATCACATACTGTTGCCCCATTTTTTCCAACTTCAACAACTCCAATTCCAAAAACTCTATCGGCGCACGTTTAATAACAAGCTCGCTCTTTGTCACAATCGCCAACGACATAAAAAACATCGCTTCAATCGGATCCTCACTGATCGCATACGTGACATCTTTGCGCAGAACCTTTTTGCCGTGCACAGTCAACGTGGACGTGCCGATGCCGTCAATTTTCACACCAAGCGCCTCCAAAAAAAAGCACAGATCCTGCACCATATAGTTGGCACTTGCCATGGAGATCACCGTCTTACCGGGAATTTGCGCCGCCGCCAATAGCGCCGACTCCGTCACCGTGTCCCCCGACTCATATAAGACGTTGCGCGCACATGGACGCAGTGCATCAATTGTCACGACATAGCCCTCCTTCACCACATCAATGACAACGCCGTACTTTTCCAACGCATACAGGTGTGGTGCAATCGTACGCGCACCAAGCTTGCAGCCTCCCGCCTGCGGGATCGTATAGTGTTTTTCGCGTCCCACAAGCGCCGCAATGAGCATAATCGCGCTGCGCGTCTTTGTGGCGGATGCAACATTGATCTTCTCAACAGAAAGCTTTTCCGGCGATGACAGTGTCATGGTGGCACCGTCACGCACCACGCGCATGCCAATACTTTCCAAAATCTCCACCCACCGATTCACCTCCTCAATGTGCGGCATATTTTTTAACGTGGTCGTCCCACGATTGATCACAGATGCCGCCAGCAGCGCCACAGCGGCATTTTTGGATCCGTTTACCGTGATTGCGCCTTCTAATTTCTTCCCACCGTTGATTTGAAAATAATGCATAACAGATTGTTGCTCATGTGTTTACAGAAACCCCTACATCTTTCGTATCTTCTGCTAGTATACGCTGAAGTGCTGCTTTTTTCAAGGAAATCAAAAAGCCGCGCAGACAAGCGATGTGCCCGCGCGGCACACTGTTTGAGAATGTGGTCGTCGTGACGACATAGCGTCATACAACGAGCAGATGCAAAGATTTTCACATCTCATAGAAAAAAATCACGCGCCGCTACTTGATCTTGCCGACGGATTGCTTCTTTTATTGTTAAAAAACGAAAAATCGGGCGTGAGTACTATTCACATCCACCCGACCTACCTTATAAGTATAGCATATTCTGTACCCGCAGTCAATGCATGCTGGAGAAAAACATTAGAGCTTCTTCTCATAGTTATCCGCCCAATAGAGCACATCCTCACAGTAAAATCGTGTACTTTTTGTAGAACATGTGCCAAGGTAGCGGCTCGCCGCCTGCCACTCACCACTTTTTTTTGTGGCACCATCGTTGGCAAGTTTCAACGCCATTGCCATCACACCATCCGTCAAACTCCACGGATCGGGCGGGTTATGACCTGTGTGCGATGCAATCTTTGATTCATACGCTTTCCATGTATCCGACATGAATTGTGCTACACCCATAGCACCGCCTGTACCTTTGTAGTTTTTTGGCGGACACGATACTTTCTGTTTCTTGTAATCGTAGTCCAATTTCTTACAAATGCTTTTGAAAATTTCTTGGCGCGCGGGACTCATGCGACTCTCCTTATACGTACACCCGCCCGTAAAACGCCCAAGATTCGTCTCCACAACAAGCATGCCCAAAATGAAATCCTTGCGCACACCGGTTTTTTTGCTCGCAAATTTCGCCGCCTCCACAATGTCATTTGTGCTGTACGATTTACCGAGAAGCGTAGAGAGTTTGGATTCTACGGCAGATAGCTTTGCTTGCAGCTCTTGTAATGACGCATCCGCTTTTACAATCTCTGTCTGTACACCCGCTGCTTGTGATGCAAGCGCAGCAGCTTTCTGCTCATGTTCTTTCAAAAGCGTTTGCTTTGTATCGCGCAACTCCTCCACGTCTTTTTTCTTCCGCTCCTGTGCCGTACGTGCCGCGTCAACAGTACGCACATACTGTGCAATGCGCGCCTGCACACCCGCCAAGTCATCACCCTGCGCCAAAAACCGCTGTGACGCATCCTGTGATGCCACAGCAACAACACCCCCGTCATTATAGGTAAAATAGGCTTCACGCAACGTATACGTCAATGACGATCGGTACAGTGCGATTTGATCATCAAGTGACAAAATTTGCGCAACGTGTCGATCAATTTCTTGATTTGTCTCCGCCAAGTCCGCCTCCACATCCGCAATAGTGCGCTGTGCCGTACCCAACGATCGCCGTACGTTGTTGTATTGCACCTCCAAAACACCCTTTTTCTTTTCGATGCGCTCAATATTGTCCTCAATCTTCTCCTTCTCATCCTCATAGTCATCCTCCTTCGCCTTGCGCTCTTCCGCCAAACGCTGCACTTCCTCCGGCGTCTTCTCCACCGTATCATCCGCAACAACAACACCGCCATGCATAATGCACAACACGGCACACATCACCACTCCTGCAAAAAAATACTGTCTTGTGTTTTCCATAGTGTGTTTTTTATTATACCACAAAAACAAAAAACCGACCGCTGTGGTCGGTTTTTCTTGTTGTAGTCCGTATGTCGTGACGCAATGACTACTTCTTCTCCTTTTTTTCCGTAGTCTCTTCGGCATCTTCAGAGGGTTCCTTGTCTGCAACGCCCTCCACCTTGGACACATCCGCATCCACCGCCTCATCCAGCGCCGCTAACTCCTCTTCCGTGCGCGGTTCATCCACCATAACAATCACCGTATCCGGCTCCACAAGAATTTCCACCTTGTCGCCCAACGCCAAATCGCCCACCGTCATACGATCATCAAATGTCTTGAGTGTGCTCAGATCCACAATGATCTCACGCGGCAAATCTGACGGTAGCGCTCGTACAATAAGCTCATCCAACGTCTTCACCAACGTACCGCCCAACTCCTTCACTGCCGGTGCAATACCGGTAAATTCCACAGGAATACGCGCCTCCACATCCTCCTTCATGTTCACCGCATAAAAATCTACATGGGCAAAGTGATTGGCAATCGGATCTGTTTGATAGTCATAAATTAACACGTTCACCGGCGCACCACCGTCCACAACAAGCGATACAATGGTGTTCGTACCGGCTTCGGCAAATGTGCGTTCCAGCGCCAACGTATCCACCCACACATTTTGTGTGGTGACATTGTTACCATACAGCACCGCGGGCACACGCCCACCGGCCGCACGACGTGCCGCCCTACCCGTTTCACTGCGCTTATCTACCTTCAATACAATCTTATCCATAGCTCTCATCACAAATTACTGCTTGTCCTTAGACATTAAACATCTCACTTACCGCGCCGTCATAGTGATTCAAATATTGATGCACTGCGATCACATCGTTGTCCGACACGATTTTTTCATGCAGAAACGTCCGCGCCTCATCGGCACCTGCATCCGTCAGCACACCAACTGTCATCACGCCCATCTCACTGTGTGACACCAGAACCATTGCAGCACCGGCACATTTTTCACAGGTGATGTGCACGACCGTTTTATCTCCGTCGTGCCCAATTGGTACATACGACAAGCTATCGCGTCCCGCGCCACACACAGGACACTTTTGCGGAATAACTTTATCGTGTTCTCGTGAAAAGTTCATACACAGAAACTCTACTATGAAAAGAGGAATTTTGCAAGCAGTGTGACAAGCATGTTCAACACACCAAGAAGAGCGCTATACAATAGTGTCACCCCAAATATACCGCATCAAGGCCTCGTATAATGGTTATGACATGCTACCTGATGCCATACCA
>CAYRUU010000030.1:0-11473 GCA_964427825.1 uncultured Micavibrio sp. | reverse complement strand
GTCCGGGTGTTGTGGTGGACCACGAAAGCCCCGACTACATTGTGGTGCTTGGCGGCGATGGGACGTTTTTGGGCGCAGAGCGGGCGTATTACAAAATGGGCGTGCCGTTTGTTGGTGTGGGATTTGGGCGCGTGAATTTTTTGTTGAACCGATCAGTGGGTAGTCCGCAAGCGTTTGTACACGCATTGCAACAGATCAAAGCGTGGCGACGATTTCCGTTTCACGGTATTGCCGCCACCGTTATCACGGACCATGGCGAGCAAAAGGGTGTGGGATTCAACGATGTCTACATTAAATCATTGCATCCTACACAGATCGTGCGGCTTACTGTGGAGACACGTGAGCACGCACACCTTGACGTGGCGGGAGATGGTATTGTTGTGGCGACACCACAAGGTTCCACGGCATACAATCGCAATGCCGGTGGTACGATTCTGCCGCTGTCTAGCGCATTGTGGTGTGTAACGGGCATTTGTACGCAACAGCGACTCCACGAGGTGATCGCACATCAGACCATAACCATCACGATCCATAGTGATGACGCTGCTGTGGTAGCGGACAATGACACGATTGTCGGTGCGCGTCGTGTTGTCCTATCACCAAGCAAATATCAAGGCACGATTTTGCTTGGTACGAACGAAAACTTTGAACAACGTCGCTACGCAGCGTAAAACCTCTACAAGGGACAATCCAGGATACATCGGCATGTGGGATTTTGACTACGGATCATTAATAGCGCAAATAAAAAATATTTCTTGGTATAAAAACAATTGAGAGTATGATATACTATAAATGTGATAAAATTGATAGAGGTGAGGCGCACTAGTAAGAATAGAATACTCAGATGTAAAAATATGCAATGAGCGAAGATTTTGGTGACATACATTTATCGACAAAGACATCACGGAAAAATGGTGCTGAGTTACCTATGGTAGAGGAAGAAAATGGCATAGAGCAGAAAAAGTTTGAAAATCCGGAGCAAAGAGCGCTAGAAAATCAGTGGAGGGACTTAGAGCAAAAAGCTGCTAGCGATATTGCTCGCCATGAGAACAGGGTTTTTGCTGTCATTGAACAACGTCGTAAAGAAAACGCCATACAGAAGATAGTATGGAAGAAGGCAGAAAAAGAAGATCATAGAGAGATTGACAGGAAGCAAAACAGCATTGATACACATGAGAAATCTATACTTAAAAAACCAGTGGAAAGTAATGTCCAAGAGAAAAAGAGTTTGTGGGAAAAATTTCAGGTATCGAAGGAGCTTTCGTGAGATGCAGAAAATGGGATTTGAAAATCTGGAACAAGCCTTCGCTATTTATCAAAAGATTGTATTTCTCGGAAAGAGTGTTGGTGTCGAGAATATGGCACCACGCCGATTTACGGGAGCGATAAAAATATTACAAAAACAGCAAAATATAGGTGACATTCTACAAAAGGGAGCGGATACCTTTGGCCTCAGTAGTTTTTTTCATGCAATGTATGCACTAGAGCATGATCCTATCTATCAGGAGCTCAAAAATCTGCTAGAAGACGATCGATGTCTTGAGAAATTAGCGTTTTTAGAAGCATATAAAAAACTTGCCAATAAAGAACATATAACTAATATTGACAAAGAAGTCCCGTTTTCGAATGAGTATTCATTGGTACATCTTACAAGAGCTGACGATTTAGCCAAGGCATCGGGTATGGATGGTAACGTAATATCTCGCTTCCTGCCTATTGTAAAAAATGAAGCACTGTATAATTTGGCATTTCAAATATTGCATGACGACAAAATAAGGGAAATTTTTAAACTGCACACGGATTTTTCAATTGACAGACTAAATAGCGTGCTGGAGAAAATGACAGAAGGCACCATTGTGCTTGATGATATAAAAAAATTAACAGCAGATTATATTTCCAGAAGTTCAGCTCAAGAAATTCTTGATGACAAAATCAGTGCATATGGGACACCGCACGATGACGATGATGCAATAGTAGTGTTAGGAGCATTTTTGCGCAACCGTGAAGCAGAGGGATTTGTGAAGCATTTTTCTTTGCTGCTTAACAAGGATTTTTCCGTGAACGAATTGATGATCATAAAGAATATTTATGCAGAGCATCAAGAAAATGCCCTGGCATTTTTTGGAGCATTCCAGACAATGGGAATCATAGATGCGCACAATCCGGATCTAAAAAAATTTGCTCGTATTTTGGATGAAAGGAAGGAGGAATTAAACAATATTTTAAATGATCAAGATATCAGCGTTGGTGAAAAGTTGCAAGCACAGAGAAATTTTTATGTGCCATTGGATGAACAATGTGCAACACTACTTGCCCACAATGCGATGGTAAAAAATTTTGATCATGCACAAATAAAAAGTCTTTTTGATCTTTATGCAGAGACTGATAAGCTGCATCTGATCACGTCGCGTGATGATGCGGGAATCGTAGTGTTTTTTGCCAAGAAAAAAGCCTATTCATTAATTGTTAAGGATACGCAAGAATTTTTTCAGCAAAACAACATGTGCGATCAATTAATTTTACTTGATCATCTCACGGGATTCTTTGAGAAAGCCAGCAATCCAGGGTATTATTTCTTTAGCATGAAGCAGCATATATTGAATATCATTACACATGAGGAAAAATTGAAGATCATTGGTGATTTAGATGAAGAAATAAGAAAGAATATGCCAATAGAAGACCTTGTTTTTTTGACAGATGCTATTGAAAAAAATAATAAGTTTGATAAAGATTTATTTGCAAAACTCTTTCTTCTACGAAGAAAGTTTAGTACGACTGATATTATTAATATAATGGCTTATCCTGATGTTGCAAGGGCCATTTATACGCTGGAGAGCCTACGAAAAAATATTAACCCCAACTCCAGCGCAACGGATGCGGTCAGCAGTTTTCTGAGCCATCGCATATCGGAAGAGGACGTTGCATCAGTTGTGCATTTCATAGAAAACAATATGGGCTCTATGCAAGAGGAGTGCACTACTTTATTTATAAATAGCCTGTTAAGGATAGGCGCAAATGATATTTTAGCCAAAAAACAATTTATTGATCATAGTGCTTTTTATACGGACGAGGATGTTATCCAATTTTTACAAAAAAACCCCAACACTATTGACGAACTGCTCTCATTGGCAGATGATGGATTTTTACGTGACACTACGATCACATATTTTTTGGCAAAAAATATTGAAAAAATTATGGCAGTTGATCGACCTCGTCGCCCGGAATTTATTAATTTGTATCTTCAAATGACCAACTCTCCCTTTGAAGAGATGAGAAGAGTGCGAGATGACTTGATTGATCAATTGTTGGTTTTGGACAACCCGCAGGAAGCTTATAAAAAGGTGGAATCAGTTTTTTTACCAACAATATTCCACGTGTTGGAAAAAATTTTAAGGTTTTTTCCATTCTCTATCCGCCAAAAAGATTGGAGGAGGATCTACGATCTAAAAAGCATTTGAGCAAATTTTTGAAGCAAGCCAAAGAGAAAAGGCGATACGCAACTATTTATAAAGATCTACTCACTATAGAAGTGAATTCAGGTAGTCAAAATCTTTCATGGTATCTGCAGGCTATGCGAGAGGGGCAAGATGTTTTTGATAAGTTGGAAAACTTTGGTGCGCAGGGCTTGTCTCCGGAGGAGTCGCGGCACGCTCTCTTTATTTTGAAAAAAATAAATACATTGTGGGAGGAATCAAAATATGGTCGCAACATCACCAACGACATGGCTAGCGAACAAGGAGATATAGACGTTCTATACCAAAGTCTGAAAAAAACCACTTTGACTAAAGATAATCAAAGCATCTCAGATCGGATTAGTGAAATGTTTTTGAAACCAATTGGTTTTAATCGTATTGATGCCGTCTTGAATCATATGGAGCAGCTTAAGGTTGTTGCGGGACAGAGGAACAGGGAAAATGCTGATAGGATTAAAAATGGCAATTTTATTCTTCGGGGCGGCGACTTAATCAAAAATGTGGAATTTGCAGACTTGAATAAGATACTAGACGGTGTGATTTGCAGAGAATATTTGGGAGGTTTAAACGCAGGTTCAGATTCAACTCCCTATGATGCGGATTTTATTAAATTGCCGGACGAATATTCCGGGGATCTAGCCTCTTCTGTGAAACGCTTTGCCGAATCCTTATATGGTGGGGTGAGTTTGATTGTAAAAAATAGAAATCAATTTGATAGCACGTCACATTATGAAAATGCTATTAAGGAATATGATAAGTCAAAATATGAGCTGATTGCCTCCGGCTCTATAAATCAAAATCATTTCGGAGTGAGAACGGGAATTCCCTCAAGTGAAATTGATGCGATAGTAGTGCCACATAATTCGAAAACAGAAAAACTTGCATTCATCATGGCGCAAAAAGATTTTTATATACCGGTTGTTGATAGACAAGGGCGCATACTTTTTTCTTATGAAGATTATTTAGAACACAGGAAGTTTTTTCGTGGATTAAAAAAATTTAATGGAGAAGATCTTGCTTATCATGCAACAGATGTAGATGACAAGCATTTTGGAGAAATTGAAAGAATGCAACAAGAGATTCCTCATAATCAAGAGTCTGTAATGAGAATAAAAGATAAGATATTTTCTATCATTAATGATATTTTGAAAAATGTTGGCGTTGAAACGCGCGACCAGTATACCAATAATATCTTAGGCGCAGAAATTATCGACACAGGATCTACCGCTCGTCTGACCAACATGTCAAATAATTTTGATTTTGATTTGGCAATAAGGATTGATCAGCATGATCTAGACAAGATCAACGAAATCGTGGAAGCTTTAAGAGAAAGGCTAAATCCAGAAAGTACACATAGATCAAGTGTGGGTGGAGGGAAATCGTTTTTTCACTATCAGTTTAGAGGTGATAGGTGTCATGGTATTGAGGGGGAAGGTGTCCTGGATATAGATATCGGTTTTATTAGTAAATCAAACCTCTACGACTTTGGAACGCATGATGCCATCAGTGACAAATTGATATGGTTAAAAGAAAATGTTTCTGAACAAGCTTACAATGATGCCATTGCTAACATTGTTTTTACCAAAGAATTTCTCAAAAGAGCGAAGGTGTATAAAAAAATGGAAGAAAATGGCATTGGTGGGGTTGGAGTAGAAAATTGGATTTTGGCTAACGGGGGTAATGCCACGGTAGCCTTTCGTAGTTTTCTTGATGCTGCCATTGATGATCGCGGCTCTATAGTGCCGCTGCGAAAATTTCAGGATCGCTATAAACTTATGGACCCAGGATTAAATTTGAGAGATATGAAACATGATAGTTATTTTGACAAATTGAGTCAAAGTAGCTATGAGAAAATGGTGGATGCAATACAAAAATATCTTACAGAGGAGTAGTTAATTCATTCGGGTTTACTCATCCCGTGGAATTTGATAATATTGTCACACAATGAAAGATTACTATGCGCGTGCAAGAACTTTATACACAACTGGAAAAAGATTTCATCACACCGGCGTTGTCGGATGATTGGGCACAGTACATGACGGAAATTGCGGATTTTCTGGCGCCGCAATTTGTGGAGCGGTCCATGGGCGTGGTATGTGATTTTGCCACGGAGATTACGCGGGTGTACACGGCGGTTTTTCCCACGGCGGCGGTAATGCGTACCATCCTTGCAGACGGTGCGCACGATGCGTTGTTGTTTGTGCATCATCCCTCCATTTGGGATCTTCGCCGTGCGCCTCAGGTCTTTTCGCAAATGGATCGTGATCTGCTTGTGGCATTCAAAAAGCAGCGCATTGCCATTTACAATTTGCACGTGCCACTGGATCATGAGAGCCCCTATTCTACAAGCATAACATTGGCACATGCGTTGGCTATTGTGCCGACGCAGTCGTTTTGTATGTATCATGGCGGCATGGCTGGTGTTTTTGGCACAGCATCAGACACGTCACTTGCGCAGATACACGAGCGTTTTGCGACGGCGGTCGGACATAAGGTGTCGCTGTATGCCAACGGGCTGTCGGACATTCCGGGAGGTGTCGTTGCTGTGGTAGCGGGTGGCGGATTGGAGCAGGCTGTTTTGGAAGACATGGTGGCGCATGATGTACGGGTATTGGTTACCGGGATCACAGCACAGACACCATATGCCGCACCCATGCATGCCTATGCTGCACAAAATGGTATTGCGCTTTTGGGAGGCACGCACTATTCCACCGAAAAATTCGCGTGCATGGCAATGGTAGACTATTTCATGGCGCACAACATCCCGTCAATCTTTCTTGCCGGCGAACCGTTGATGGAAGATCTCTAATGTGCAAATGGGTTGATGCTATGCGCGTGTGTCTTGCGGCGGACGTCGCAATTTGCTTTTGATGAAACTGACGAGAGCGGGCGAGATGGAGAGAAGAATGATGCCCATGACAACGGCGGTAAAGTTGTCACGCACAAAGGGGATATTGCCAAAGAAGTATCCGGCAAAAACAAAACCCCACACCCACACAATGCAACCGATGATGCTGAACATGATGAAGCGCTGATAGTGCATCTTGCCCATACCGGCGACAAACGGTGCAAACGTGCGGATGATGGGCATGAAACGCGCCAGAAAAATCGTCTTGCCGCCGTGCCGATCCATAAAGTTTTGCGTTTTATCAATATGCGTTTGATTGATGGGGAGGCGTTTGTTGTGCACGATGAGTTTGCCAAATTTGCGTCCGATCCAATAATTGACATTGTCGCCCACCAGTGTTGCCGTCATCAAAATGATCGAAAGCACAATGGGGTTGAGTGATCCTTTTGCCGCAAACATACCGGCAGCAAAGAGAAGAGAGTCGCCAGGGAGAAATGGCGTGAATACCAAGCCAGTTTCGGCAAAAACGATGAGCGCGAGGATGGCATAGGTGAGGTTGCCATACTGCGCAATCATTTCGCCGATGTGCGTGTCAATATGCAAGATAAAGTCAATAAGCCACATAGTCAATGAAGAATTATACGGATACTTCTGCACTATAGCACGTTGCCTGCCGCGACTCAATACTTCAGCGGACTTGAAGTGTTGCGCGACGTCCCGTATGATGGGGGTGTAAGCGATGAACAAAAACGTCATGAACATGACAGTAGTAACATGGAATGTCAACGGTTTGCGCGCCGTGGAACGCAAGGGTGCGCTGGACGATCTTTTACGCCTACAGCCGTTGGATTTGCTGCTTGTGCAAGAGATCAAAGGCAAAAAAGAGCAGTTTAGTACATTTCTCACTGACCATACTGATTATGCACAGTACTATCACAGTGCCGACAAGCCCGGTTATGCGGGGACGGGGATTTGGGTACGCCGCGCGTGGATGGAGAAAAACGACATTGCACCGACGGTGTTGGCACATATTCCCGACGCGCCGAATGACGACGAGGGGCGTATTACGCACGTCGCCTTTCCGCATGCCGGCACGACATATGATTTTCTCTCCATCTATTTTCCCAACGGTGGTAAGAGTGAGCAGGCGTGGCGCGAGAAGCTCATTTTTTTCGACAAGACGTTGGCATTTATGAATGATTTGCGTGCTGCGGGGCATGTGGTGATTGTGGGCGGAGATATGAATGTGGCACATACCGCCATTGATTTGGCGCGTCCGAAGGAAAATGACGGGCATATTGGCTTTCATCCCGACGAGCGCGCGTGGATGGATCGCGTGATGGCGGCGGGTTGGGTAGATGTGTGGCGCGAAAAAAATCCCGGTGTGACGGATGTGTATTCGTATTGGGATCCGATTACGCGCGCCCGCGACCGCAATGTCGGCTGGCGGATTGACTACTTTTTTTTGGATCAGACGCTGCTGTCGCACGTGGCGGAGATTCGCTACATGAGCGAGCAGCAGGGATCCGATCATTGCCCGCTGATGATGGATGTGCGTGTGTGAGTATGGGTGGCAAGTGATTTGTGAAAAATGCGATCCCAAACGGTGTTCGGGATGACAGGTGAAAGCAGAGGGGAAGATATTATGAGGAAAAGAGATTATTATCAACGCTTATGCCCAAAAAACGCGTACGACATCATGTGAATCCATTGGCGGATAGGACGGAACATGTCTTTGAGGGCTTTGATAATGCGCGACCGATCATCATGGACATCGGTGCCGATCGCGGAGAATTTGCGGCGCAGTTGCTGGAGCGATGGGGCGCGGAGAAAAATATGATCGTGTGTGAAATTCGCAAGCCGCTGGCGCGACGATTGGAAAAGATTTTTGCAGCACATGAAAATGTGCGCGTGTTTGATGGTGATGCGACGCGTAATGTACGTTCATTGTTGCAGTCGTCTATTGATAAGGGGGTGGCGATTGAAGAAATTTTTATCAACTTTCCCGATCCGTGGTTTAAAGAGCGACACAAAAAACGGCGTGTTGTGACGGAACACTTTGTGCGCGATGTACAAACGTGGATCCCCACGACAACGCAGTGGATTTTTCAGACCGATCAACAGAGGCTTTTTGAAGAAACAGTGGACATCTTGCAATTGTGCGGGATTGTGCCGACACTTTTTGATGCACCACCGCATGGTGTGACAACAAAATGGGAAAACGCCAAAGTAGCAGAGGGTAAGATAATCTATCGTTGTCGCTTTTCTCTGTAACACCCGCGCGGCGCACCGATGTTATCTTGCCATAGCACATCTTTTGTGCCACAATTGGCGCGTATGCAACAGTTTCAGATCCACAAAACATTTGAACCGACCGGCGACCAGCCGCAAGCGATTGACGCGCTGGCGCGGGGCATTGACGCCGGTGATGGCGGGCAGACGCTTTTGGGTGTGACGGGGTCCGGCAAGACGTTCACCGTTGCCAATGTGATTCAGCACGTGCAAAAACCGACACTCATCATCGCACACAACAAGACGCTTGCCGCGCAGCTTGCACAAGAGTTTCGCACGTTTTTTCCACGTAACGCCGTAGAGTATTTCGTGTCCTACTACGACTACTATCAGCCGGAGGCATATGTGCGCGCATCAGACACTTATATTGACAAGGAAGTGGAGATCAACGAAGAGATTGATCGCTTGCGCCATGCGGCGACAGCGGCGCTTTTGACGCGGCGTGATGTCATTATTGTGGCAAGTGTGTCGTGCATTTACGGCTTGGGATCACCGACATTTTACAAAGAAAGCATGATCACGGTGCGCGTTGGCGACATGGTGGATCGTGATGCATTGTTGCGGCGGTTTGTGGATCAGCACTACCAGCGCAGCGACGCTTTGGCACGTGCAAAATTTCGGGCAACAGGTCCGACGATTGACATCGTTCCGGCAGGGCGCGAGGCAATCATCCGCATCATCCTCCGCGGCACGCGCGTTGCGGCAATCATGGAATTGGACATCGTGACCGGCGAAAAGCGCGCAGACATGGACGAAGCAATCATTTATCCGGCAAAACATTTTGTCGTGCCGGAGCCCGTGTTGCAAGAGTCACTGACACAGATTGAGCGTGATTTGGAAGAACGTCTGCGATATTTTCGTGATCACGGCAAGCTTTTGGAGGCGCAGCGTTTGGAGCAGCGTACGCGGCAAGATCTTGTGATGATGAAGGAATTGGGGTATTGCAATGGCATTGAGAACTACTCACTGTACCTCACGGGTCGCAGCGTCGGTGAAGCACCTTATACACTCATGGACTATTTTCCCAAGGACTACATGCTAGTGATTGACGAGTCGCACGCCACGGTGCCACAAATTGCGGGGATGTACAACGGTGATCGTGCGCGCAAGATGAATCTCATTGAGCACGGTTTTCGCCTGCCCACGGCGCTGGACAACCGACCGTTAAATTTTGAGGAATTTCAGGAGCGCATGGGACAAACGATCTTTGTGTCAGCGACACCGGCGCAGTATGAAAAAGATCACAGTGTGCGCATTGTGGAGCAGATCATCCGCCCGACGGGCTTGGTGGATCCGGCACTCTCTGTGCGCCCGACGGCGACGCAGGTGCGAGATGTGGTTGAAGAGATTGCAAAGGTTGTGGCAAAAAACGAGCGTGTGCTCATTACGACGCTGACAAAAAAACAAGCGGAAGATCTGTCGGAGTATTTCACGGAGAGTGCTATCAAGGCGAAGTACTTGCACGCCGATGTGGAGACGTTGGAGCGCATCAGTATCTTGGAGGACTTGCGACGTGGCACATTTGATGTACTTGTTGGCGTGAACTTATTGCGCGAGGGGCTGGATTTACCGGAAGTGTCGCTTGTGGCGATTTTGGATGCGGATAAAGAGGGGTTTTTGCGTTCGGAGGTGTCGCTGATCCAAACCATTGGACGCGCGGCACGCAATGTCGGCGGGCGCGTTATCTTGTATGCGGACACCATCACCGGATCGCTGAAGCGCGCCATTGACGAAACGGAGCGACGGCGCGCCATCCAACTGGCATACAACGAACAGCACAGCATCACGCCGCAAACAATTCGGAAAAATATCGCATCCATCGTCAAAACCGCGGAGGAAAAAAGGGAAGAGGTGGAGGAGTTTGTGACATTGGCACGCATGGAAAACATTGAAGCCTATCTCGCGCAGCGCGAAGCAGACATGAAAAAAGCCGCCAAAAACCTTAACTTTGAAGAGGCAGCACTCATCCGCGATGAAATCCGCACCCTGCGCAAATTGCGGTAGGGGTCACTCACGCGCAGAGACAATGATATCCGTACAACTCATACTGCGGTTTGTCATTCTTTGATAAACACCGTAAAATAGACACGGTGTAACAGTTTTTTAGTCATCATCTTTATGACAGCGGAACAAAGAAGGCAACTAGAAAGCAAATTATGGGGTATTGCAAATATGTTACGCGGCAAGATGAATGCCGACGAGTATAAAAAACTATATCTTGGGCTTTATCTTTTACAAATATCTCTCGGAAAAGCAAAAAAGATCTGCCGACAAACTGCTTGCACTGGATAGACTGCACTATGCGGCATTAACGCAAAACAGCATGGAGAACTTCTCAGGATCATTAAAGATCGTTCACAGGAATCTTTGTGGTTTTTCCTTTTGCCCGAGGATGGGAGGAGAAGAAATTGGGAGGATGTTTAGATTATGAACAGCCAACAAAGTATATTGTAAAAAATACAGAGTATAATCATTCATAGAAAACTCCTGTTTTAACTGCTGGAAAAAGTTTTATTTTGGGTTATACAAATGAAAAAAATGATTGAAGATTATTTCTATACTGGGCGAATGCCGCTGAGTGATGATATTATTGCGCTTTTGCCCAAGCAATCAACACTACGTGAGTCTGAATCAATTATCACGCGCATTAAGAATGCACTGCAAAATTTTGTGGATATTTTTCAGTGGTGAGTATATACTGTGGGGCAGTATAGGACATATTAATCCTATTGTGCCACCACTGCTTGGCAAAACCGCGAGTGTATTGTATGATACCACAGTGCGGCGGGGTATAGTGTAATGGCTAGCACGAGTCCTTTGGGAGGATTTAGTCTGGGTTCGAGTCCCAGTACCCCGACAC
>CAYRUU010000029.1:9959-11803 GCA_964427825.1 uncultured Micavibrio sp. | reverse complement strand
ACTCGTCACACTGTCAGGGATCGTCACACTCGTGAGTTGGTTGCTATGGAAAGCAGAGTGTCCGATACTCGTCTGTAATCCGTACCCTCGATATACAGAGCCGTGATGGGGGCGGCGTGAGCTGTGTTTACCGCGGCTTGCCATAACAGAACTGCAGCCGCTGCCACAAACAGGTAAAGATATTTTTTCATAAAACGTATTTTTAAGAGTAAGGCACCTCCATCATACTTTGTTTATTGCAAATGGCCAAACTTTTTTGAAAAATGCTGTGCATGAAAAAATGCACAGAAATAAAAATTTCGTGCATTGTGTAGTGCAATAGGGCATAGTCCCCTCTTTTGGCGCGAATAGTATATTTGGCGATTATGATGGATTGTTTTTGTGAAATGCGCTTATTTGCGCATGGAGATCTTCCACTTCCGCATCCACCTCCTGCGACAGCGCTGTGACATCACTCTTCGCATCGTCCGCAGTAAACACCGTGGCTTCATCATCTGTCACAGGCATCGCCATGTCTTCTGCCACAAAAAGCGCTGGATCAACAATGGGAAGATTGCGCGGTTCACTGCGTGTCGCCACCGGACGGAAGTGTGCTGTGATGGCATGTGCGCTGATGGGATCGTCATCGCGTCGCTGTACAAATGCCAGATCTGCTTGCATCTCATCATCATAGCGTACACCGCGTACGGTGTCGCGTGTTGCAGGTTGTGTGGATGGCAAATATTGCGGGAAAAATACCACGACTACACAGGTGATCACACAACCAACAGCAGCGCCAAAAAGTGTCCATGGCATAATGCGCGGCAGCGTCGGTGTCAATGGTGTTGTTGGCCCGTCAATCATGCGCACAACCACGCCGTCGTTTGTGCCGCGATAGTCGTGATTCTTCGCCGTCAGCACATAGGCAATGCCGTTGGCGGTTGCCTCCGCCGTGGTGCGCGACGGATCGTTCACGCGGATAAGGATCGTGCTGGCCTCTTTGTTTGTGGTCACGCGTACGGTGGATGCCCACTGTTTTTGTCGTACGGAGGGATCGTTGGCAAAATTTTTGCGCACCTCAAACGGCGCTTCTTGTACCTTGTGAAAAAAAGATGTTGTGTGGATGGCATTTGCCATCACATGTGTAAAGTGTGTCGTCAATTGCACTGCCGCCGAAGCATCATTGCGATCTGCACTTTGATTTTGCACAACAAGTATTTGCATGGTGGTTTGAAATTTTGCAGGCACTAATGCCACAATCGTAAACGCCAAAACCGCACCAACGATCGTTGCCGCACCGATGACGCGCCATTGCGCACCAATATGTGTCCATACTTTTGTCATAAGCGTCATTGTGTTATGCGCATTATTTCACCGTGCCCTTACCACCGATTAGTCGGTTTGCGGTTCGTCGCAGAACACTGTATTTTATCAGAAATATGGTATTTTGTCAAGCTTGGATGTGTGCAGTGCCTCTTGACATTTCCTTGTGGCATTGACATGTGAAAAAGTGTGCTATACTACAAAGAGAAGTAAGGTAATATGTAATACACATCGCTATGGCGGCTGTACAAAAAACCACCAAAGAACTTGCGGCGAACGTGAAGGATGCGGCAAGGAAAGAGGCGGAACGTGCAAAAGCAAAAGCGCAAAAAGAAATGGAAAAAGCGCAAAAAATGATGGAACGGAACCTTGCTAAGGCAAAGAAGGAAATTGCCAAGGCGGAAAAGAATGTGACCGACTACATCAAGAAGAATCCGGAGAAATCCGCGGCAATCGCCGCTGGTATCGGCGCCGCATTGGGCGCAGCAGTGACAGCATTTGTCAAAAGCGGCGGAAAGAAGAAGCGTCGCTAAGGATTTTTC
>CAYRUU010000029.1:0-9859 GCA_964427825.1 uncultured Micavibrio sp. | reverse complement strand
ACGGTAATGACGGTGCCGACGAGTGCGCCAGCGATCGCAATCATCACCGATTCAATCAAGAATTGCACAATCATATCGTTCTTACGCGCGCCCAATGCCTTGCGCAAGCCGATTTCGCGACGTCGTTCCTCAATGGATACTAGCATGATGTTCATGATACCGATCCCGCCAACCACCAGCGACACCGATGCCAATGCCAAAAGGAGAATGTTCATCCCGCCGAGAATGGTGTCGAGAATATCCTGCGCTTCGGCGATGGTTGTGACGGCAAAGTCTTCTGCAGCTTCTGTCTTGATATTGTGGCGCAAACGCAATAATGTGCGGATCGTGTGTGCCGTGCGATCTATGTGTGCGGGATCGGCAGCTTTGATCGTGATATAACTGACGTAGTCAATGCCGAGGATTTTTTTCTGCAATGTGGTATACGGCATGTAGATCATGTCATCAAGCGATACGCCAAATGTTGCGCCACGTTCCTTTGCGATACCCACAACAAGGTATTTACTGTTGCCCACCGTGATGCGCTGCCCTACCAAATCTGCCACATGCCCCTTGGCAAAAGCGTCGGCAACAGAAGATCCCAAAACCACCACGCTCATGGATGATTTCTCTTCTTCTGCGGAGAAAAAGCGGCCAGTATCCACCACGATATTTGGGTCCACGATTGGCGCGGTTGATGATGATCCCCAGATCATCGTATAGCGCTTGGTGCCGCCGTACGTGGTGCGTGACTGTCCGATCAGGCCGATATTGTATGCTGCAACATCCGGCAGCAGTGCAATCGCCTCTGCATCTTTGTCTGTGAGTGTGGTGATCTGTACGCCCATTGCCTGAGCCGATCCGTTTGCCGCGGACGCATGCCCCGTTTCCGGCACGGACACCTCCACCTGAATCGTATCGGTGCCAAATGACTCCACCTCTTTGGTAACATAGTTGCGCAGAGATTCTCCCAGCGTGATGACGCTCATGATCGCCATGACACTAACGATAATGCCGGACAACGTCAAAATCGTCCGTCCTGTATGGGAGAAGAGACTTTTGAATGATATACGTATGAGACCCAACAAATGTAGCATAAGCAGTTTTATTCGTAACGTAGCGCCTCCATTGGACTGACCTGTGCTGCGCGTAGTGCCGGATAGATACCAAACAACACACCCAGTACTACGGCAATACCCAGCGCCAACCCCACCATCCCCCCTGTCACCACAGCATCCCATGTGAATGCCATAGCATGTGCAATGGCGGCAATGGCATAGATGACACCCAAGCCAAAGAGGAAACCTAGTACACCTCCCGCCGCGGCAATCACCGTAGCTTCAAACAAAAATTGCACAATGATATCTTTACGTCGCGCGCCCAATGCCTTGCGCAAGCCGATTTCGCGGATACGCTGCGACAGTGCAATAAGCATAATGTTCATCACGCCGATCCCACCCACTACCAGCGACACACCAGCAACCGCAACCAAGAAGTACTTCATGACGTTGGTGATGTTGGTGATCATATCCAGCGCTGAATCAATACCACGAATACTGAAGTCACCCTCCTCTCCATCTTTGATGTTATGGCGTGATCGCAAGAGCACATCCACATCATGCCCTACTTGTGCAATGCGTTCTTCGTCAATAGCGCGCATGCGGATAAAGTTCACATAGGAAATACCCAAGAGATCCTTTTGCGCCGTTGTGAGGGGAATATAGACGGTGTCGTCAAAATTGGAAAGCATGGACGCACCTTTGGGCTTGAGGACACCCACCACGCGAAAGTTCTTGTCGCCAAGAGAAATCACCTTGCCCAGAGGGTCACTGTTATCAAACAAGCTGCGCGCTACGGTGGCACCCAGAACGGCAACACGTGCTCGCGCATCATTTTCCTGTGTGGTGAAAAAACGTCCTGTTGCGAGTGGCATGTTCTCCACTTCCGGTGCCTCTGCAGACACACCCTGATACGTGTGTGATTTGGAATACGATTTGTATTGCACCACGCCGTTGCCGGTCACATAGCCTGATGCGGCGATAATGCCCGGCACATTAGTTTTCTCACGCATCGCTTCCAAATCGTCGTTGGTCAGTGTGGTGATCACCGCACCATAGGCGCTTGCCGGTGGACCATCCGCTTCGGAATAGCCCGGCAACACACCCACGAGATTCGCTCCCACAGAGCGGATTTGATCCAAGATAAGATTTTGCGCACTTGCACCGATACTGATGACGATCATCACAGCGGCGATACCAACAATAATACCCAACACCGTTAGCGCCATGCGCATCTTTGCCGCCATGACATTTTGCCACGTAATACGTAATGAGAGGAGAAATTGTCGCAACATAGCACAATCGGTTAGGCTGTAGGTTTGTGGGTTATTTCGTCAGTTCTCCCGACGTCGCATACCGCCGCTCCGCTACCGGTGCGTCGCCTGTCACCACGCCGTCCACAATCGTCAGAACACGCTTGGCGTGCTCGGCGGTTGCGCGTTCATGCGTCACCAGGATGATGGTGTGTCCTTTGGCATTGAGGTCCTGCAAGATTTTGAGCACCTGCGTTCCGGCACGGGAATCCAAGTTGCCTGTCGGCTCGTCGGCAAACAGTATCTCCGGATCATTGATCAGCGCGCGCGCAATAGCAACACGCTGCTTCTCCCCGCCGGAGAGTTGGTGTGGCATGTGATTGACGCGGTGCAACATACCCACACTGTCCAACACCTGCATCACGCGATCATTTTGCGCCGTACGTCGGCGTTGAAAAAGCGTGCGCATTACGCTACGCAGATCACTGCGCGTCTTGGTATAGAAATCATAGAGCATGGGCAGTTCAACGTTTTCATAGACGCTGACGCGTGACAACAGGTTGAACGACTGAAAGACAAAGCCGATTTTTTGGTTGCGCAGGCGCGCCACCGTGATATCGTCAAAGACAAGCGCATCATCGCCGTCAAAAAAATACGTACCGCCAGTTGGCGGCTCCAAAAGACTCAGCACGTGCATGAGTGTGGATTTCCCTGATCCACTTGGTCCCATGATAGAGACAAACTCTCCACGCTTAATGTCGCATGTGATGCCATGGAGCGCCGTAGTCACCGTCTCGCCCATCACATATTCCTTTGTGATGTCTTTGCACGAAATGAGTGGTGTGTCCGCGTTATTTTTTTGGGGTGTCTTTGTCATAGATTGCAAAAATATCTTCACCTTCACTCACGCCGGACCGAATGTGGACATTGCCGCTGTCGCCTTCGGAGCCCACTTCCACATAGCGCTTGTCAAATGTCTTGCCGTCTGCATTGCGCACATACACGAAATTCCCCGTGTCATCCGCACGCACAAAGCGTAGTGGCACCGTCACCACGTCGTTATTTTGTGACACAATGAGATCCACATCCACACTCATCCCCGGGCGCATGCGTTCATCATACCGTGCAAGCGTGAGAATGGTTTTGTAATAGGTGACGTCTTGTACAACGGTCGCCTCAGGATCAATGCGTGTGATGCGTCCATCAAAAACCGTGTCGTCAATGGCATCAAACGTTAGCTTCGCCTCCTGTCCCACGGACAATTTCGGGACATCCGTCTCCGACATCAACACTTCCACACGCATGCCGTCGGGATTGATGATACGCATTGCCACGCCGGTCATGATCTCACCAACACGGGCATTTTGCGCCGCCACCACGCCACTGATTGGTGCAACCAATTGCGTTTTCTTCCATCCGGTTTGTGCAATGGTGAGTTGCATGCGTGCTTGCTCGGTGTCTTTTTTTACACCCTCGCGCTGTTCTGGCTTAAGTAAATCCCATTTGCGACGCGCGAGCTTCTCTGCCTCAATTGCTTTATCCACGCCGATACGCGCACTGGCAATTTGTGCAGCAAGCTGCGCCCGATCCACGCGTGCAAGCAACTGCCCCTTGGTCACATGATCACCGACATCCACACCCACCCACTCCAGCACCGTAGGCATCTCAAAAGCGAGATTGACGTATTCCATCGGCTGCATTGTGCCGCTTTCACTGACCGTTTCCACAACGGATCCTCGGCCCACATGATACGCTTCTGGTGCATTTTTGTCCGTACGTCCCGCAAGACGTTGCCACACAAAAAACACCACTAACACTGCAAGAAGAGCCCACACCACCCACTTCACAATTTTTTTTGTCATAAAAATATCTCATCAAGAAAACGATAGCACAAGACCCATCAAGACCTGTGCGCTTTTTACTATAGCATCAGATGAAAGATTTGTCCATGATATGTGCGCAAAACATGTCGCGCGCACAGCATCGCCGTTATGTAGTACGCATGGCATCGGCAATTGTTTGCGCCATGTCAGGCGTAAAAGGATCTGGGATGATATGTTCGGCGGTTGGTGTGATGACGCGCCCTGCAATTGCGTGTGCCGCGCGTACAAAAATTTCCGGCGTAAATTGTCCGATGTTGTGGTCCAGTGCCCCGCGAAAAAGTCCGGGAAACGCCAAAACATTATTCACTTGGTTGGGGAAGTCACTACGCCCCGTGGCAACAATACGCGCACCGGCCTTTTTCGCTGCGTCGGGCATGATCTCCGGTTCGGGATTGGCAAGTGCAAAAATAATCGGATCATCTGCCATGGTGGCAATGTGCTCAGCGGTGAGTGCACCAGCAACGGACACACCCACAAACACATCCGCACCCGCAATGGCATCGGCAAACCCACCTGTTACGCCGCGTGGATTGGTTTTGGCGCACATGACTTTTTTGACATCCGTGAGATCCGTGCGTACTTGCGAAATCACACCCGTACTGTCGCACAGCACAAGATCGCGCACGCCCCATGTCTCCAAAATGTTGGCAATGGCAATGCCAGCTGCACCAACACCATTGATCACAACGCGTAGCGTCTCCGGCGCACCACCACGGATCTTGAGCGCATTGATCAAGCCGGCAAGCACAACCGTCGCCGTGCCATGTTGATCATCGTGCATAACGGGAATAGCCAACTCTGCGCGCAAACGCTGTTCAATGCCAAAACATCGTGGCGCGCTGATATCCTCCACATTAATACCACCAAACACCGGTGCAATACGCTTAACAGTTTCAATGATCTCTTCAGGATCCTGTGTGTCCAGACAAATCGGAAAGGCGTCCACATTGCCAAAACGCTTGAATAGCGCCGCCTTGCCTTCCATCACGGGAATAGCTGCCGTCGCACCAAGATTGCCCAAGCCCAAAATAGCACTCCCATCAGATACGATGGCAATGGTATTGTGCTTGATGGTCAGTGCACGCGCATCAGCAGGATTGGCGGCAATCGCCTTGCACACCGCTGCCACGCCCGGCGAATATGCCACGGCAAGATCATTTTTATTCTCCAGCGGCACGATTGTTTGTGTGGCAATTTTACCGTGATGTTTGGCATGTAGCGCAATGGATGCGGCGTAGACGTCTGTCATAGGAAAAATGGTTATATATAAAACAAAGAGACGCATCTTAGCGCGGAATCTCCGCACGCAAGGCGTCCAATGTGCGTGTGTTGGCCCAGCGTTTGATTTCTAATCCGGCACGATCCAACAAAATGAATGTTGCAGGCTCATGCACGGCATAGCGTTGACGCAGCGCTTCGTGATCATACGACGCTTCCAAGATGATCACATCAGAGGGAATGGCGTTGCGATTGCTGTCAAAACTCATGCGCGCCGATGCGCATGCTGTGCACTGCGCGCCGGTAAAGAAGATGACCGTATAGGGCTGCGTGCCGATCAATGCGGCATCATACGGCACAAACTGCCCCGCAGGCGCATCTGTGCCCAACATCTTCTCGCCCGTGGTTTTGAGCTTCTCCCCCACCACTTGCCGACCCTCTTCCATCGCCTTGTCCACAGCAACGGTACGCGTATCATCCACAAAGGATTGACTTGTCGTGCGTAGCGCATCCCATACGCCGGACGGTGTCACACCGAAATACGTCGTGGCAATAGCGGCGCTGATCGCAAGTAGCGCCAGCAGGATAAAAATTTTTGTAAACCCTCGTGTCGTGATCATAATGTGTAATAGTGATGGATGTATCATACACTACGTTGCGCATTTTGCCCAATGGCGCGTGCATCATCGGCATCACGATGGAAGAGAATCACTAAGGGAAAGATGATTGTGGCGCGTACAATCCGTACGACGCGCAACGGCTGGACCACCATGCGCCACAGCCACTCCATACCCGCACGGCGCATGCGACGTGGTGCACGACGAACAGCTCCCGTCATAAAATCAAATGTGCCACCCACGCCGATGACAATGCGTCGCCCATCCCTGGCGGCAAGCTGTTGCAGAAAGTAGTCCTGCCGTGGCGCACCAAATGCACACAACACCACATCCGCTGTCAGAGCGTCCTGAGGGATAGTATTGTGCGCATCATCACTCCATTCCGCTATGGGATAATGATGTGCCGTCACCGTCACGTGCGGATAGTGCGTGCGTAGTGTGTGCATCACCGTCGCCGCATCCGATAATCCGCCCAATTGCAAAGCGCAGTGCACATGCCACCTCTCCCGCGCAGCAAGAGTGCACACATCCGCCACAAGGTCCACACCCGTCACACGCTCCGCGCGGATGCCATAGCGCCACCACAGTGCCGCAAGCACACCGACGCCGTCAATCGTCCGCAGCCCCGACGCAGCAACCGCCACGCGGTAGCACACGTCGCGATGCGCACGCAAAAGAATTTCCGGATTCACCGTCACCACATGCAACGTCCCGCGTCCGCTGCGCATGTGATGCACCATGCGCATCGTGGCACTGCCGCGCGTCACTGTCGGCGTCATCGCAATGCCACACAAATCGTGCTGCATGTGATCTGTCATGATGACTACTGCGTTAAAGAATTACACCAGCGGCACGATGTCAAAGGGATCAAATGACCACCCACCGTCGCGCTCCACATGTTCCAAAATACTAATATGCATCACATCCATCACAAGATGCACAGAGACATCAATATCCGGACGATGCGCCGCCGCACTCCACTGCGCCGCGCGCATTTGCCCGATGGTTACATAGGGGCGAAAGTGTTTTTTGGGTGTGATGGTGATGCACAGTGCATCACATAGGCGTGCATGCAAAAGTCGCAACGGTTCACTCGCTTCCCCCTCCGCACGCACCACAGCAAATTGTGCCGGGTCGGTAATATGTGGGTTTTTGTGCGCAGCAGCAATGCGTGTAAAGTGTACGTCAAACATGGGTGTGTGCGATGCCACATCGGTTACAGCGGCAACAATAGTGGGCATATCATCTTTGCTCACCCATCCGATCTGCACCAGCGCCACATGCAATCCGTCCACGGGATGCCATCGAATCGGCGCATCTTTCCACTGCGCCGTGACAGCAGTGATTTTTTTCTTGATATGCGGTTCCACATCAATACCAATCGTGATGTTCTTGCGTTCCATAAAAGATACCGTAGTATGATAGATAAGAGAGGTCCTACTCTGTGCATCATAGCAGTGACACGCTCTTTTTTCAAGAAAGCCCCATGACAACACCCGCGACGACATCCGCATATCTCATCACGGTCGCACCGATCGCTCGCATTGCGCTCACACGCGATCAGGCGTTTTCCTATACGTTCCATCGCACCATCGTCGTGGGATCGCTCGTTAGCGTACCGGTCGGCAAGCGCATCGTGCACGGCATCGTCCTTGCGTGTGCGAAAGACAAAGACACGAACACGACGAAAGCGGACACACGTCGCTTTACCCTCAAAACGCTCACGCGCGTCCTCAAAGAACCTTGTCTAACCAAAACACAGATCGCCATGGCACAGTTCATTTCCACCTACTACATCTGCCCACTCGGCATCGTCTTGCCGCACTACATCCCCAATCGCGTACAGTGGCGCGCTGTCACTCCGCCGGCTACTGTGGCGCGCCCGCCAGGAACCGTCCGCCTCACACCCGCACAAAAAGCGTGCGTGACCACCATCATTTCCGCCACACCCACGGCGCGTCACTTCTTTGTGCATGCTCAACTGCAAACGGACAAGATGTCCCTTCTCATCAGTGTCTTGCAACACCTCTTTGCCACACCGCGCAGTCAAGCGCTCTACCTCGTGCCGGAACTCTTGCATGTGCCGGCACTGGAAATGTTTTTCGCACGCTTTTTTCCACGCACTACGATCGCCGTTGTCCACGGTAAGTTGGGCAAAGGCGCCTCCGATCGCATCTGGGAAGGTGTGCGCGATAACACCATCCGTATCGTCATTGGCACGCGCCGCGCGATTTTTCTGCCGTTTCATCATCTCGCTGCCATTGTCGTGGACGAAGCACACGACAACTCACACAAGCAATGGGAGCACTATCCTCTCTTTGATGTGCGCACCGTAGCGCGCGAACTCGCCACATACTGCGGCGCAATACTCATCTTCGCTTCCGCCACACCGCGCGTCATTGATCGTGCCGACACTACACTCCGCATGCTCACCCTGCCGCAACCCACACCGCCACGCATCACCGTTGTGGATATGAAAAAAGAGCGATGGGATAAAAACACTTCTCCCCTCTCACGCATGCTCGTTAAACAGATTGGCACCATGCTCACCGCCAAGAAAAAAGTCCTCATCTTCGTCAACCGACAAGGTGAGAGCGCTTTTGCTGTGTGCAGTGCGTGTCGGCGTGTGGCACAGTGCCCCACATGCGCACGCACGTTGATGACATTGACGCCCACGCTGTTCTTCTGCCCGCAGTGTCGCGTGCAATCCGTTGCACACACCTGCCACCACTGCCACAAACCGTGGGCGCATGTGGGTATCGGCACAACGCGCATCCGCCGCGAATTGGCAAAAATTTTTCCCACGGCGCGCTATGCCGTTGCCGACGCCACCACCATGAAAAAAAGCGGTGCCTATGAAAAACTCTACCGCGATTTTACGGATGGCGCGATTGATATTCTCATCGGCACACAGATGATCACCAAGGGATGGCACACCGCCACGATCGGACTAAGCGTCATTGTTGACATGGACAACTTGTTTAGCTTCCCATCTTACGACGTCAATGAAAAAGCGTTTGCGTTTGTCGTGCATATGGCGCTACGTGCTCGCAGCGGCACAGTGCTTATCCAAACATTTCAACCGGAAAACCGCGTCCTCACACAGGCGTGCGCCTTTGACTTTGACGGATTCGTTGCGGCGGAAACTGATACGCGTGCCATCTTGGCATTCCCGCCGGCAGCATCACTAATCCGCATGGTGTATCGCCATGCGGACCCAGGCAATGTGCGCACCACTGTTGCCTCTGCCTATGCTGATCTTGTTGCCATTGCCGATGCGGACTCGGCATTGCGCGTGTCGGAACCGCACGTGCCACTAATCGCACGACAGCGCGGCAAGCACCTCATGCAAATCATCATCAAAAACACCGCGCACACGCACTCCGCCGCACTGCGCACCTATCTTGCCACAAAAAACACATCGTGGACCATTGATGTGGATCCCGTGCAGACCATTTAAGAAAGAAAAAAATCGCCTTTTGTCGGAGTGCGCGGAATCGAACCGCGGCTACAAGCACCCCATGCTTGCGTACTGCCACTATACGACACCCCGAAATACGTCCGGTTGTGTCGGGATGCCGAGAATCGAACTCGGTCTACATGAACCCGAATCATGCGTACTACCGGTATACTACATCCCGTTTTTCTTCATCGCTTTACTCTATATGTCACTATTGTCTTTTATTTTCCGATTGTGCGCAATAGCATTTTATCATTGGGTATGATCCGAAATCCATCTTTTACCGGTGTAGAGAGATGCTGAAAAACAAGTTCACCATGACACGGCTAACCATGCCATGTGCCCTCTCCCATAGCATCATAGCAAGAGCATATGCAAAAGTAAAGCATTG
>CAYRUU010000028.1:0-11889 GCA_964427825.1 uncultured Micavibrio sp. | reverse complement strand
TTGCGCAATCATAAGTTTTTTTTGTATTGCGAAGAGGTGCCGGAGGGGTTGGTGTTGCCACGCAATTTTACAGTGCGGGCGTTTTTGCCGTGGTATACGCGCGATGATCTTGTGCGGAAAGTGGTATGGGAAAAGCATCTCTTGCCGCGGCAAGCGCGTCGTGATCGGTGCGAGGTGTTTGTGAGTCTCTATCAATCGGCGACGCGCATCCCCTATACGGACATGCGTCATGTGATGGTGGTACACGATGTCATCCCGCAGGTGTTTCCGGAATATCTCAACAACATGCGCAAGAGCATGTATTGGCGTCAGGTGCGCAAGGGCATCTATGGCGCGCAGGAACTTGTGGCGGTGTCAGCATATACGAAGCGCGACATTTGCGAGCGACTCAATGTGCCAGACAGTCGCATTACTGTGGCGCCGATTGCCGTGGATCCACTCTTTACGCATGCGCCGGATGCAAACGACAATACGCGCGTGTTGAAGAAATTCCACCTGCAACCTGGCTACATCTATACATCTGGGTTGGAGGTACGCAAGAGCAGCGATCGGACGTTGCGGGCATATCGCGCACTGCGCGAACGGTATGCCGCGACGGGGCGCGCGGTGCCGGATCTCGTGGTGTCGGGGAAGTTGTTGCCGCATCTTGCGCCGCTGGTGGTGGATGTGAAAAAATTGTCGCACGAACTTGGTGTTGCGCCATATGTGCATACTGTGGATTTTGTGTCGCAGGAGGATTTGCCCGCACTCTATGCTAATGCTGTAATGTTTGTCTTTCCGTCAGCGTATGAGGGGTTTGGCATGCCGGTTTTGGAGGCGATGCACAGCGGCACACCGGTGATTACGTGCGACGACACAAGCATTGGTGAGGTGGGTGGGGATGCGGTCGTGTATGTGCCGCATGATGACGCCGCATTGACCGCCGCTATGGCACATCTCTTGGATGATGCCGCGGCGCGTGAGCGTCTTGTTGCACTGGGGCGTCGCCGCGCGGAGCAATTCACGTGGCGCAGTTTTGCGGACCACCTATGGCGCAGTATTGGTATTGATATTGATGATTCACCACCCTATGGCACAGCATCCTAGCGTTATGGACAATCTCTGGCGTCGTCCGGTACGTGTCTATGCCGGTGTTGTTGCCGTAGTGACGGCGATGATCATTATGGCATATCACGCACACGCGGCATGGCATGTGGCATGGGTGTTCCCTGTGGCGTTGGTGGCGGGTATGGTGTTGGTGCTGTGGTTGCGTGATGCGACGATGCCATTTCTTTTGTTGGTGATTGCCGTCCCGTTGGAGGCAGTGCGCGTGGCGACAGTCGGCGGTATGGATGTGCGGCTTTTTCATGTATGTGCGATCGTGTGCGGTATGTGGATGTTGTGGCGCGTTGTACGTCATGGCGTGGGGCACACGTGGCAACAGCTGCGGCAGCGGTGGACGGTGGTGGATATGCTAATGGTGCTTTTTATGAGTGGTGCGTGTGCGATGGTGTTTGTGGCGGAGGATTGGTATGCGGCGCTTCTGCAAACGATGGTGCTTGTGTCGTGTGCCGGACTCTATCTGCTTGCGCGCGTTTTTGTCAGGTCGGTGGTGGAGGCGGCGCGCGTTGTGCCGCTGGTAGTGGCAGGTGGTGCGGTTGTGAGTGTTTATGCCATTGTGCAAAATATCTTTTTTCATAGTGGCATGCCGTCTATGGAGGTTATGCCGGGGCGACCCAATGCGCTTTTGAGTGAACCGGATTGGCTGGGGATGTATCTTGTGATTGTGTTGGCAATGGCAGTGGTGCAATTGTATGCGTTTTCCGAGCGTACGCAGGTGGCATGGTGGAAAAAGGGTGTGCACTACGGCATGATGACGGTGATTGTCACGGCACTTGTGATCACGATGGCGCGCAGTGCGTGGCTTGGCGCTGCCGCGGTGCTTGGGCTGTATGCACTGGCGCTTGCTATGCGTGGCGCATGGGATGTGATGGCGCGGCATATTGTGGTGGGCATGGGCGTAGCGGTGTGTGCGGCGGGAGTGATTATGTTTGGCGGTCTGACGGACTTTGCTCTTTTTGACCGTGTGAGTAGCACGGGAACGGGGCAACAAGAGATCACTGTGTCGTGTGGTGATGCGGCGCGCGCCGAGCAGTTGATGCGCGTGGGACTTGTAGCGCATGTGGATGATTTGGCATCTTACGGTTGTCGGCACATTCGGGTGGAAGAAGTCACACAAGAAGATACTGATGGCAATAGTGTCATTCGTATCAAGCGCGCAGACCCCAACATCACTATGCGCAAAAATATCTATGCTGCCACGTACAACGCCATCACCGAAAAACCGTGGACGGGTTATGGGTGGGGAGCATCCGCGACGTTTTTAGGTGCGGACGAGCAAGGTACACCACTTAATACAAGTAATATTTTTTTGGAAGTGGCGTTTTCTATTGGTGTTGTGGGTGCTGTACTGTATGGTCTTATGATTGGTGCTGTAGCGGTCTATGGTGCATTGCGATGGCTGCGTCACACATCCGACACTGCGGCGGATACATCACGGCGCATCGCTGGTCTCGCCGCACTGCTTGGTGTCTGTGCCATTGTTGTGCCAAACATATTCAATGCGGGCATTTTTTTGGCAATCGTGTGGCTGATCTTTGGTGTGATTGCGGTTATTGCGCAAAAGCCCGTTACTGCCGTGCGGGAGGTTGGCGCACAATCGCAAAAGATGTGTTATAATGGCAGAGAAATTACTAATCGGAGAATCGTATGATGAACTATAGGATCTTGGGTGGTGTTGCGGGCATGCTACTGCTTTGTGGCATAGGGGTGCCAGCGGTGGCACAGGAGATTGCTGCAGAAGGTTTTCAACAACCGTCAGCAATTCAAATTTCTCCCGCGCGCGTGGATTGGAAGGTAACCAACGGCGAGACGCGGAGTGAGAAGATCAACATCAAGAACTACGCCGACAAGCCGTGGAAGGTGGAAGTGCATGTAGAAGATTTCTATGTGTCCGCCGATTCGGAACATGCGGAGTTTTTTGTGCCAGAAGACGAGCATCCGCTTAAAGCGTATGACATGATCAACTGGGTCTCCACATCGGAGCAAGATATGGTGTTGGCTCCAAATGAAAGTCGTAACATTGATTTCACGATTGCTGTCCCACAAGACACACCGTCCGGTGGCTATTACGGCGCAATCTTTTTTCAGTCGTCGGAAGAGTCACCCGAAGGAAAAGATGATGCGCAAATTCGCATCAATACGCGCGTAGGCGTTTTGGTAACACTTGCTGTGCAGGGTGATGCAGCACTGCGCACAGGTGCGGAGCTCACATCCTTTGCAACAAACAAGAATCTTTCATGGGGCGAGCCACTGACATTTATGGCGCGCGTGAGTAACACGGGCAATATCCACTTCCGGATGAATGGGAAGATCACGGTGGATCGTATGGGTAAGCGCTTTGCGGAAGTGGAGATGCCGTCGCACCTCTACTATCCGGCGCGCGACCGCGCACTGCAGTTGTCGCCGTGGAGTCCCGGCAAATGGACCATCGGGCGCTTTACGGCAAAAATGCACCTCGTGGCAGAAGATGGATCTGTGGCGCTTGATGGTAGTACAACGTTTACTGTTGTGTCGTGGCGCGTGCTTGTCGTTGTTTTTGGTGCGATCTTTGCGGTGTGGGTGATCTACATGCTCGGTGTGGGTGCAGCGAAACGCAAAATACAACGTATGCAACAACCGCGCTGATTTCTTATGACAAAAAGATCCAGAAGCAACATTGTCACGACTCTTATGTACTGCAGTGCCATGCTGTGCGTTGCGGGTGTGGGGTGTGTACTGGCGGATGATGCGCGTGCTGCGGATATGCGCGTGTCCGTGATAAATCAAAAATTTTCGTTTGACCTTGATCCCGGCGAAGAGCGCACGATGGATCTTCCCATCATAAACCCACAGGATACAGAGTTGGCGGTCACGGTGGACGCGCTTGACTATCGTGTGGCAGATGAAAACACGGTCGTTGTGGAACAGATTGACGAACCGGAGCGATCACTGCGCCAATGGCTGACGATGCAACCGCAAAGCCTGACGCTTGCCCCACATGGTACGGCGACGATCCAGGTGACGATGCGTGTGCCACATAATGCCACTTTGGGCAGTCATCACGGATTGATTGTGGTGCGGGTGCCACCAGATGCGGCGGATGTGTCCGGCGCGCAGATTATGACACAGGGACAAGTTGGTGTGCACGTGTTGGTGAATGTACGTGGACAGTCACGGGCGTCCGGGTCCATGGAATCGTTTTCTGCGCCGCTGTTTTTCAATAAGCATGTAATGTATACGGCGGTCTTTCGCAATGATGGCAATGTGCACTATGTGCCAGCATGTGTTGTGCGTGTGCGCAACATTTTTACCATGGCCGTGGCAAACGCTGACATCAATGTCAATGATCGTTTTGCATTTCCTGGAGCGAAACTTACCTTGTCCAGCGAGCAGCCACTCCCGTCGCGGTGGGGGCTGTATCGTATACACGCGCAAATTGTTGATGGTGATCGCATCGTACACACACGTGCGCGCATGATGATGGGTGTGTTTTTTCCGATCGTGGCGATCGCCGCGGGCGGTGTTGGGGCGGGTGTGGGGTGGTGGGTATATCGCATGCGCCGGCGCACTTTACCAAAGGACACTATACTGATGACCAAAAACAACAGACAATAAACTATTTTTCATGACAGTGGTGTTATGTGGATGATGTATGCATTTGCGTCAGCGGGGTTTGCTGGGCTTACGGCCATTTTGGCAAAGATTGGCATCGCACGTGTTAATAGCAATGTCGCAACGGCTATTCGCACGACGGTGGTTTTGGTGTTTGCGTGGTTGATGGTCCTTGTGGTCGGGTCGCACACCACAATTACCACTATTGATGCGCGCACACTGCTCTTCCTGATACTTTCCGGTTTAGCAACAGGTGGGTCGTGGCTGTTCTACTTCAAGGCGTTGCAGATCGGTGAGGTGAGTCGCGTGACGCCCATTGATAAATCTAGCACGATACTGACCATGCTTTTGGCGTGGATCTTTTTGGGAGAAGATATGACACCCGTGACTGTGCTTGCCATGATCCTGATCGGCACAGGGACATATCTCATGGTTGACAAACAGCGCCACGTCACCTCGGCGGCGCAGCGTACGTCGGAGACGGACGGCAATCGTCGGTGGATCATCTATGCATTTCTTGCCGCGATTTTTGCTGCGTTGACTTCTATTTTGGGTAAAGTAGGTATTGAGAATGTGGAGTCAACACTGGGCACGGCGATCCGCACATGCGTTGTGTTCGTGCTGGCATGGGGCATTGTACTCAGCACGCGTACGCATGACACAATCATGCAGATTCGGCAAAAAAGTTGGATTTTTCTTATACTATCTGGTTTGGCGACAGGTGGGTCATGGCTGTGTTACTATGCGGCGCTACAAACCGGACCGGCAAGCGTGGTGGTGCCGATTGATAAGTTAAGTATTGTGGTGACGGTGTTGTTTTCTGTGATTATTTTGCGTGAAAAAATGACGGTGAGGAGCATGGTAGGATTGGCAGGTATTGTTGTGGGGACGCTTGTGTTGCTGGCGTGACGGCAGACAGGACGCTATTGACAGATTTTGAGGGACGTAGTACAATCAAACGACGTACACAGCGTGTGCCGTTTTGATACGTGCATGACGTTGCTGGAGAACAATCTCATTTTTTTAAGACGTAATACTACGGTAATGCTTGCAGTTATCACAACCGGCGGAAAACAATATTTGGTTAAAGAGGGTGACAAAGTGAAAGTGGAAAAGCTTGATGGCAACGTGGGGGACACCATCGCATTTGATGAGGTGCTCTTTGTCGGCGACGCCAAAGCGGCGAAGGTCGGCACGCCAACCCTTGCCAAAACAGCCATTGACGCAACGATTGTGTCACACGGACACCATGACAAAGTGTGGGGCATGAAGTTTAGTGCCAAAAAACGCTACAAAGTGAAATACGGACACAAACAGCAATACACGGAAGTGAAGATTGGAAAAATCTAACATCGTATTTTTTGCAACGGACACACCGCCTCATCTAGTGAGGCGGTTTTGTTTTGGGTGGATGGTGCAACCGTGCTATACTGCTATCAGATAGAATGACTGTGGTGTACACAAAAACAGCGGAGCATGGTTATTGATCATTAGAGACATTATGGCACATATTTATATTATCAACATCGGCGGCGCCGGCACATCGGCATTGGCGCTCCTGTTGCACGGGCAGGGTAATACGGTGAGCGGTACAGATACAGGCGACGGATTTTACACGCGCGAATTGGCAAAGCGTGGCATTGTCGTTCATACATCGTTTGATGCGATGCATATCACGAATACCATTGATCTCGTGGTATATTCCACGTCCGTTGCGGCAGACAATGTGGAGTTGCATGCTGCGCAGGCAGCGGGTGTACGGACGATCACCTATCCGGAAGCGTTGGGCGAACTAACGCGGAAAATGCGTACGATTGCCGTATGTGGAACACATGGTAAGACTACAACGACGGGGTTGACGACGTATGCGCTTCTTGGTGCAGGTATGGATCCCAGTGCAATTGTGGGTGCATCGGTTGCGGCGTGGGGCGGTGGTGCACGTGTGGGATCGCATACACTTTTGGTTCTTGAGGCAGATGAATATCAAAATAAATTGGCGCTCTATAGTCCGTTTGGTGTGATTGTGACAAGTGCGGACTATGATCATCCGGATTTTTTTCCGTCGCCGGAAGCGTATCGCGCGGTGTTTGCGGATTTTGTGGCGCGTGTGCCACATGATGGTTTTGTTGTGGCATGTGGTGATGATCGTGCTGTGCGAGAAATTGCCGCCGCTGCGCAGTGTAGAGTGGTATTTTACGGGGAGGATGAAGACAATGACTGTGTGATTGTGTCGCGCGCACCGCGTGCGGATGGCGGACAGGATATGTGTGTGCGTTATGAGGGTGCGGAGATTTCTCTCACAATACAATTGGACGGCGCCTACAATGCGGCAAATGCCACTGCCGCGTGGTTGGCAAGTAGTATTTTGAGCGGCAATGTGCGTGAGAGTGCGGCGGGGATTGCGGATTTCGCGGGGACGGCACGGCGTGCCGAGATGCGTGGTATCTTGCACGGCGCGGTGATGATTGACGACTATGCCCACCACCCGAAAGAGATTGCAGCGACCATTGCCGCGCTGCGGGAAAAGTATCCCGACCGGCGCATGACGGTGGCGTTTCATCCACACACGTTTACGCGTACGCAAGTACTTTTGTCGGCATTTGCCGATGCGCTTGCCGTAGCAGACCGTGTGATGATCTTGGACATCTATGGCAGTGCGCGCGAAAAAGCAGGCACGGTGCATGCAATGGATCTTGTGAATGCCATCAATGCCATTGCGCCCGAAACAGCGCACTACATGCCAACTGTCACCGCACTTGCCGCATGGATGCGCGATACGCTTACTGACGATGATGTCTGCGTTACCATGGGCGCTGGTGACATTTGGCAGGTGTATGAAATGTTGAAACTTTGATATACTGAAGCCATGAGATGAGAAGAGGTGACTTATGTAATACACACATATGATTATTGTCAAAGAACAGGAACAACTGGCGCCGAAAACAACGTTTGACATCGGTGGGGTGGCGCGGTATTTTGCCGAAGTGCGTAATGTGGACGAATTGCGCGAAGCGTTGACGTTTGCACGGGAAAAAGACGTGCCATGTTTCCTTCTTGGTGGAGGGAGTAACATTCTCTTTGCCGATACGGGGTATGACGGTATGGTGATTCACATGATCCATAATACGCTGCGGATTCATGACGATGTGTTGATCACGTGTGGTGCGGGGACGGCGTTGATGGATGTGATTGTGTATGCGGCACAAAACAATCTTGGCGGTGTGGAAGGATTGGCGGGTATTCCCGGATCGGTAGGCGGTGCAGTGCGCGGTAATGCGGGTGCGTTTGGCATGGAAATGCGCGGCATTGTGGAGCGCGTGGCAGTGTATGATACGGAGGCAGATACTGTTGTGGACATGACACCAGATACATGTGCGTTCGGATATCGTATGAGTACATTCAAAAAAGATTCAACGAAGATCATCTTAGATGCCACATTGCGTTTTGTTCCGGGGCAAAAAGATACCATCATGCATGCCGTGTATGATACGGTGGACAAACGGAATACCAAGCAAATTCAAGACATCAAAAGTGCCGGATCGTGGTTTATCAATCCGGAAGTAGATGAGCGTGTGCAGGCGTTGTTTACCCAAGAAACGGGGCAGGCGTCACACGGCGGACGCGTGCCGGCAGGGTGGCTACTGCAGTCCACGGGCATGTTTCAAAAGCGTATCGGCGACATTCAAGCCGGCATCCAACATGCCAACTACTTTATCAACATGGGCAGAGGCACGGCGGAGCAGGCGTTGCAGCTGTCTTCAATGGCAAAGACGCGCGTGCGTGATGAATTTGATATTCAGCTCAAGGAGGAAGTGGTCCTTGCGGGTTTCTAGGAGTAGGGTACAATGTGAATAGTTGGTGTTGTGGCGCCGGCTCGTAAATTGTGAGATATACGTCGTATGAGCACTATTGTGTATTACTACAAGAACGTGGATGCGTTCAACGATGCGACGAAGGACTACATTGCAAAAAAAATGGCATCCGTCGGAAAGATCGTGGCGGTGCGCGACATCACCATTGAGGCGAGTCGTCGCAAAAACAGTGATTTTTATCTGAACGTTACAGTGCGTGCCATGGATGGAAGTGAGTATCGCGCAACGGAGCACAGTCAGACCGTCAATGCCAGTATTGACATCATTGAAGATGAGTTGAAAAGTCAGATCCGGCGCGACACGACGCGGCAACGTGATTTAGAAATGCGATCTGCACGGTCACTGAAGAAGAAACTTACCATTGACGATAAAGCACGTTTGTAGTATAATGCGTCATTATTGTCACCTTTTCTATGGCATACGATTGACAGTGTAGGGCATTCTGTTATAGTGGAGGCAGTTTCATAAAAACACCTGCATACGCGTGTAACGCCGTATGTTTTTAATTGATAATACAAAGTCATGGCACGATTAGTAACCAAAGAAGGTTTGGAAAAACTCCAGAAAGAGTACGATGAGCGCACAAATGTGTTGCGCCATGAAATTGCCGCTGCGATCAAGGAGGCAAAGGAGCAGGGCGATCTTTCCGAAAATGCGGAATATACCGCTGCCAAGGATCATCAAGTGGAAAATGAGGCGCGCATTGCGCAGTTGGAGGCGATGATTAAGGAGGTGCGGGTTGTGGAGCATGACGACAACGACGATTCGGCACAAATTGGATCCAAAGTGACGGTGAAGATCAAAAATCAGGAGATGATTTTTGAGATTGTGGGATCCAATGAAGCGGATCCGATGCAGCGCAGGATCTCCAATGAGTCGCCCATTGGTAAGGCGTTGATTGGCACGCATGTTGGTGATACCATTAAGGTGGACACACCAAGTGGTCCGACGCAATACGAGATTCTTTCGATTACTGCCGCATGAATAGTAAGATTGTGTGGACAATCATTATTGTGAGTATTCTCGTAATCAGCATATCGCGCCTGTTGTACGTGACAGGTGTGAATGATTTTGATATGGTATTGTGGATGCAGTCTATGTTCTAAGATTGTAATACCGATGATGTGTAGCGGCTGCCATGGTGGTACCGCTTTTGTTCTTTGGGAACCGTTTTACATGAGGGAGGAACGATGATGCGATCAGCTATGGTGTGTCGTGGGAAACATTGTAAGCGCTGCGATGTCTTTGGGGCGCAGTATCGTTGTTGGTGCGACAAAGACACAAGCCTCTTGTCTCGTGAAAGTTTTGATGCGCAGCCCATTCCGCAGCAGTGCCCACATCGTGCGGCGCAAGAAAAAGAAACGACACCTCCTGTCGTCACAAAACCACCATGAAACGCCATGGTGGTTTTTTTATTGGTCCGCGAAATCGTTTTTGATGTGTGCTGATTTTCTGTAATGCGTGCAATCGTGCTATACTAAAGGTATCATGTAAACATATTTTTTATGTATCGATCACCATTCTCCATCGCCATCCTCCAGCACGCTTTTGTCATACGTGCGTTCATTTTTTTTAGTGTGCTCACAGGCATGGTGCTGTGTACCACTGTATCGGTGCATGCCACTACCTACTATATAGACGCCACAAATGGCAACGATGCCAACGTCGGCACGGCGGAAAATCAAGCGTGGAAAACCATCGCCAAAATCAATGACTTTGCGGAGCTTACGCGGTTTCGCGATGGGGATCAGATCCTCTTTAAGCGCGGAGAAGTATGGTCCTATCAAGAAACACTTGGGAATGACGGTAACAACATTGATTGGGGAACAATTAATGGATTAACCATCGGTGCCTATGGCACTGGCAATCGCCCAAAATTTAATGGTGATACATTTCGCCCGATGGATTTTGATGGTGCCGTAGGGCTGGGGCAAGTGTCAAACTTAGTGGTTGAACACCTTGATATCAGTGGGCAAGAATGGGCGGCGACAAAGTCCACAAACCTGCGCATTAACAGAGTACAGGGCGTTGTTGTGAATGATATTTATTTTGACGGCTATAATGGCAATGCCACGGAAGATATTACGCAGGCGGGGAAGTATGTCGTGGTGATTAGAAGCCGTGATGTGGAGGTAAAAAACAGCACGCTGTTTAATCTTGGACCGAATGATATGCCACGTGGCGGAGCGGATATCGTTGCCCTGTATATAGAGGATTGTACGGGTTCCATTGCCGTCCATAACAATAGCATTCACGACATTGAATCCGATGCGATTCAGTTCCTAGGCACCACGCCCGACGGTCGCGCGCAGATTTATGACAATGAGCTATACAATTGCGGAGAAAATGCTATTGACCTCAAAAGCACGCAGAATCTTGATATTTTTCGCAATACCATGTATCGAGAGGCAGATTTTACCGGTGTGGGCGGTACTAATGCTCCAAGTGGGGAAATCCCGCATATTGTGATTCACTACAACTCCAATGAAATGGCGTGCAAAAACATCAACATTTATGAGAATGATTTTAGCAATCTGACGGATAAGGCGATTGTGGTTAGTGGCAATAGTGCTTATCGTACGGAACACGTCACGATCCACAAAAATATATTCCATGATGTCGCCGCCGGCATCTATCTTGGTAATTACACCCACAATGTCGCCATACACAACAATGTCTTTTTTAACCTCATTCCCTCATATGAATATGGCAGCGGTCATACGATCATATCAAATAATATCGGCACGGATAATGCGCTTGTGAACAATACCGTGTACTCCGATCAACCTGCACCCGCATTGACACTTTTTGCGTTGTGGGGTCACATCAAGAATAATATTCTCGTACAGACGGGTAGTACCATCAACCTCTCCTCTCCATCTGACAATCTGCAATGGGAAGCATCGCAGACACCAAATGAGTGGTATTTGACAACGACAAGCAAAACGAATCCCGGACTGCCAAATTACGTCACCATGCAATATGGCACGGCAAGTTTCGCTGGCAAAATGCCTCCGGGGCTCTTGGGAAATGTTGCGCGTGCGGGATATGGTGACAACGACAGTCTCGGTTATAGCACCTACTACGTGTACAACACCGCTGATCCCGACACCATGCCAGATGGTTACTACAAGCTCCCTGCAGTCACTATGGGCACATCGTCTGGCTCATGGGAATTCTCCACCAACCTCTATCACCACACCAAAGATACACCCTATATCATCAAAGGACGTGCCTATGGCAGTGCCGATCAGCAGCAGTGGATCACCGACAGTGGGGATACAAACGCCATCTTCCGTGACCCCCTCTTCACCAACCCCACCCA
>CAYRUU010000027.1:0-12174 GCA_964427825.1 uncultured Micavibrio sp. | reverse complement strand
GGGATTGCGTGGTATGGGGTGAGGTGACAACGCTCTCCTAACGTCATCCTGGGTGCAACTTGGGATCTATGTGTGTAGAGTGTTTTGCAGCACCTTTGTTGGTGCGTGTCTCTCGACCTGAGCCATGGATGTCTTCAAGCAAAGCCGTGTATACCACAAAAAAATCAAAAACCTTCCGCGGGAGAAGGTTTTTTCGTGTAGCTCGTAGGGGAATCGAACCCCTGTTACCAGGATGAAAACCTGGCGTCCTAACCACTAGACGAACGAGCCATGGTAAATAGTATTTTTCATTATACACAATGATGCTCATTTGCGCAATGGTATTGTGTCTCTTTTTGTACACATCACCACACCTTCCGTAGGCACGTATTTTTGTCCACAAAATGATAAACGGATTGTTGTCATAGTTGTAAAATGTCTTGGATTGCTCTATGTGAGAGGGGAAAGAGGGTGGTTTGCAGCGCTTGACAAAAAAACTAATATTTGTTACAATGCGTACATCTGAAAAATGAGAGTCACGGACATCTTTTAGTAGTATTTTTTAGAGAGAGCTTTTTATTTTTTTATTATGAAAAAGCGAGCAAAAACCGCCGATAGCGCGGGAGAGTTTTATCAGGCGTTTATTGCCGTTTTATCGGATATGCCGGAGCGGTCGCGTACTATTGTGGCGAAGCGTTTTGGTATCACTGGGCGCAAGCCGATGACGCTGCAGGCGATTGGTAATGTGTACGGTATCACGCGGGAGCGTGTGCGTCAGATTGTACAATCTGGTATACGCAGTGCGCGCGAAAAAGCGGAAGAAGCGGCAGTGCGCAGCGTGCGGACACATCTCACAGATTATTTGCGTACACATCACGGCATTGCATTGGAAGAAGCAATGATCAAAGAATTGGCCGGTGGCGATGCCAAAGAAGAGGGCGCCATTCGATTTTTTCTTGAAAGTGTTGCTGATGTAGATTTCGTCAATGCTAAAAAACTGCCAGTATCCGATCGCGTCGTGATGCTGCATGATTTTGATACAAGTAAATGGCATGCCGTGCACACCACTGTGAAGGATGTCCTATTCTCAACACAGCAAACGTGCACTAGCCACAGGCTACATCGCACGGTGCAAGATGTACACGGTGCGATAGTGCATGAGGAGTTTGTCACCTATATGACTGTGTCACGTGAAGTGGGAAAAAACCCTTTTGACAAATGGGGTCTCGTGGAATGGGATGAGATTTCGCCGCGCGGTGTGCGTGAGAAGGCACTTTTGATTATGAAAGAACAGGGTAGGCCGATGCACTTTCGGGAGATCGCTAAGGCAATTGACGCAGTGGGGCTTGGTAAAAATGGCAAAACATCACATCCACAGACCGTCCATAATGAATTGATTCGTGATAAAAATTTCGTTTTGGTGGGGCGTGGTGTGTATGCACTTTCCAGTAAAAATTATGTGCGTGGCACGGTAAAAGATGTCATTGAAAATGTACTTGCCAATGCTACAGAGCCGTTAACAGCGCAAGATGTTGTCGATCGCGTGCTGAAGATGCGCTATGTCAAACCGTCCACCGTGCGTGTGAACCTGAACGCCGTCGCCAAAAAGATGAATAAAAAGTACATCTTGGAAAAGAAGGCAAAGTAGTGGTATAATGTGTGTGTGACCTTTGCACTAACATACACACGACAATGTTTGAACTATTGGGGGGAATTGGTGCCATTTTTGCCCATACATGGTACATCATCATCCCATTGCTTTTTTGGCAACTTTTTTACAGTTTGTGGAAGCGCTACAGCTGTATTTTGGAATTTTACTCCAAGCAAAACGAGGTGCTTTTGGAAATCATTCCACCACGCGACATTGAGAAAAGCCCCAAGATCATGGAAGGGTTTTTTGAAGCGTTGTCGGCGACAGATTCCGGGAAAAATGTGATAGATATGGAATGTCGCTGCCAACAAAACCCTTATTTCTCTCTGGAGATTGTCGGTACGGAAGGCGTAGCGCACTTCTACATTCGCACACCAAGCGCATTTCGCAATTTCGTGGAATCATCGCTGTATGCACAATACCCGGATTTGGAAATTATGGCGGTAGACGATTATGTGTATAACATCCCCATGATCATTCCGAATCCAGAATGGGTTTTACGCGGGTTTGATTTGACACTTTTGATGCCGGATCCCTATCCGATCAAGACGTATAAATACTTTGAAGAAGATGTGACAGGGAAGATGATTGATCCGCTCTCAACACTAGTGGAGGGTATGAGCAATCTTGGTCCGGGACAACATATTTGGTTGCAGTTTGTCATTCAAGCAGCGCGCCCAAGGTGGTTTGGCGAGTGGGGAAAGCCGGAGGTGCAAAAATTAATTGGCAAAGCAGCAAAAAAAGGATCACTCTTTGAACACATTATCCATGATAGTAAAGATGTCCTAAGTAATGTCTTTACTGGATGGTGGGCACCGGCAACATTCACACCGTTTGCCGAACCAAAAAAAGACGAGCAGCCGCTGGAGTTTCGTTTAACACCTGGAGAGAAGCAGGTGTTAAAATCGTTGGAGGAAAATATTGCCAAGCCGATGTTTGCAACGATTATGCGCTTGGTCGTTGTTGGACGCAAAGAAAATTTTAGTGGTACAAATATAACAGCAGCAATGGGATCTGTTAAACAATTTTCTGATAATCACACCAATCAGTTTGTGCCGGTGGATCGCTCCAAGGTGTATGCAGACTATGTGTTTGTCAAAAAGCGTGAGGCGTATCGTATGCGTCGCCTGTTGTCACGGTATCGCGATCGCGATGATTTGGGTTATGCATTTCATTTGAGCTCGGAGGAATTAGCAAGCGTATTTCACTTCCCAGATATGTCAGTGATGGCACCCGGATTGCAACGTACAGATTCGCGGCGTGGCAGCGCACCTGGTAATTTGCCCATTCAGTGATCTCCTTATATACTTAAACACATAACTCTCACACGAAGCGCGACACTATGGCAGGAGAAATTACCGCATTTGCACAGACAAACTTTCGCAACAAGCAAACGGCATTTGGCATCAAATCGGATGATCGTCGACGGCATCTCTATGCTATCGGTAAGACCGGTATGGGCAAGACCAACATGCTGGAGAATTTAGCTATTCAAGATATTCTCAACGGACACGGTACGTGCTTTATTGATCCACACGGCGATACGGCGGAAAAACTCATCAGTATGATCCCGCCACAACGAATCAATGATGTCATCTACTTCAATCCCGCGGACCAAAACTTTCCCATTTCGTTCAATGTGATGGAGGAGGTTGCGCCGGAGTTTCGTCCACTCGTGGCGTCGGGGCTGATTGGCGTTTTTCGCAAGTTGTGGGCGGATTCGTGGGGGCCGCGCTTGGAATATATTTTGCGCAATGCCATTTTGGCGCTGTTGGAATATCCCGGCAGTACACTTTTGGGTGTGATGCGCATTTTGGTGGACAAGAAATACCGCAGTCGCGTGATCAACTATGTGAAAGATCCCGTCGTGCGGTCGTTTTGGCTTGACGAGTTTCCCAAGTGGAACGATCGCGTGTTGCAGGAAGTGATTTCTCCGATTCAAAACAAGGTTGGACAGTTCATCACTAGTCCCATCATCCGCAACATTGTCGGGCAGAGCAAATCGGCATTTGACGTGCGCGACATCATGGACAAGCGAAAGATCCTTATCTTGAACCTTTCCAAGGGACGCATCGGTGAAGACAACAGCGCACTTATTGGCGCGATGCTGATCACCAAGATTCAATTGGCGGCAATGGGACGTGTGGATATTGAGGAGGATGAGCGCAAGGATTTTTATCTTTACGTGGATGAGTTTCAAAATTTCTCCACGGAGTCGTTTGCCAACATCTTATCGGAGGCACGTAAGTATCGTTTGAATCTCATTTTGGCAAACCAGTATATTGCGCAATTGGATGAGGTGGTGCGTGATGCAATCTTTGGCAACGTGGGGACGATCGTGTCGTTTCGCGTTGGCGCAGCGGATGCTGAGTATTTGGAGAAAGAATTTGAGCCCGTGTTTACCATGAATGACATCGTCAATCTGCCGAAGTACAGCATCTATTTAAAATTGATGATTGATGGTATTGCTGGGGATGCGTTTAGTGCGACGACGCTGCCACCAATCCAAACACAGTATGCCGACAGTGCGGAAAAAGTGATTCGCGTTACGCGCGAGCGCTATGCGCAGCCGCGTGAAGAAGTGGAAGAGCGTATTGCACGGTGGAGTGGCATGATCACTGATGGATCTCCAGAGCCAGCTCCGACGCAGGTGGCACAGACACCACGGCGTGCTCCTGCTGCTGCCCCTACGACGCCCGCGCCGACAGCGGCTGCTCTTGACGCCGTGGAGCATGTGCCCGCTACTGTGCGCGACGATGTATCGGAGGATGCGGCACCACCATCATCACCGCCGCAACGGCAGATGTTTGACGCCGTGTGCGCGCAATGCGACCTCAATATTTCCGTGCCATTCAAGCCGGACGGCAAGCGTCCTGTATTCTGTAGAGAATGTTTCAAGGATCACCAGCGCTCCGCAGCACGAAAAACCACAGCGCCTGATCCGCAACAACAGGCCGCACAGCGTGAACCTGCACGCGTGCCGTTGGAGCGGGCGCCATACAAGCGACAGGTGGAGGAGGAGGATGTGGTGATCACGTCGGCGACGCAAAAATCCATGACACTGTCACAGCTGCAATATGTGGCGCCAAAGAAGTTTCCTTCGTCCACCAAGCGTCCGCGCGTTGATCTCTCCGGTGTGCGTGAGCTACTCAAAAAAACCGGTGCGCAACAGCGTGCATCGGTCACAGCAAAGCCCGCATCGTCGGCATCCGGCGTAGACGATCTCGCCGATGCCGCACCAAAAAAAACACCGTCTAAACCGTTGATTACACCATTATGATGTATATTGATCCGCACACGATATCGCCCGAAGAAAAGGCGCGTAAGAAGCGGCGATTGCTGTTGGAGCAGGTGTCTTTTCAATCTGACATTAAGAAAATTGAACGAGAAAAATTAACCTTAAAGGAAGAACTGCATCGTTTTGAACAGGATCGCGCCCGTTTGGATGTGGATATTGCGAACAACAAGGAGAAGACACGTGAAATGGACATACGCATGGATTTTCTCACGGAAGAATTGCGCCGTCTGAAGAAAATGTTGATTGAGCTAGGAGTATGATTATCATCTTTATTTGTAATAGTACCACCTATGGCATATACCGTACCGACGTTAGAAGGATTGATTCATGCGTACATGGAAGAGCGTCCCAACAAAAAATTGCCGAGCGGTCTGCACAGCGACGTGCAGTACTGTAGCAGGAAACTCTACGAAGCGCGTACCAAAACGGAAGAGGATTTTGATGCTGTGTTGGCACAGTATAGGATGCTTGACGAGCGTTTGAAGTCGGCGATCGGATTGGAGCTGCGCGCTTTTGAGGAGATGATCATGAATCTGAAAGAAGCATACTATCGCTAGACGACGGTGCGTATTTCATAATCAAAAGCCCCATTGGATTGTAGACCGATGGGGCTTTGTGATGTATGCGTGAATCAGCGTGAGTAATTGGGGGAATCTTTGGTGATGGTGACGTCGTGCGGATGGCTTTCACGCAGTCCTGCGTCGGTGATGCGGACAAAGCGCGCACGTGTGGCAAGGTGGGTGAGATTTTTGGCGCCAACATAGCCCATACCCGCGCGTAGACCACCGGCAAGTTGGTAGAGGATGTTGTCTACCGGGCCGCGGTAGGCGATACGTCCCTCAATGCCTTCGGGGACAAACTTACCGCTTTCTGTGATATTACCTTGGCCGTAGCGATCCTTGGATCCTTTCTGCATAGCAGCAAGCGAACCCATACCGCGATAGTTTTTGTACATGCGACCATCAATGTACTCCATGTCACCGGGCGCCTCTTCGGAGCCTGCCAGCAGTCCGCCGAGCATCACGCATGACGCACCTAGTGCCAGGGCTTTGACGATATCGCCGGAGTATTTGATTCCGCCGTCGGCAATAATTGGTACCGTGCGTGCGCTGCCGCGCACGGCAGACATGATGGCGCTTGCCTGCGGTACACCGATGCCCGCAACGACGCGCGTAGTGCAAATAGAGCCGGGACCAATGCCGACTTTCACGCCGTCCACACCGGCGGCAATGAGGTCTTTTGCGCCTTCTGCTGTGGCAATATTGCCAGCGACAATGTCCACATCTTTCATCCATGCTTGTTTTTTGAGTTTTTTGACAAGCGTGATTACGCTCTTGGAGTGACCGTGTGCCGTGTCTACCACGATCACGTCCACGCCGGCGTCGGCAAGTTTGCGCGCGCGCTCTTCGGCATCGGTGCCGACGCCGATTGCCGCGCCTACGCGTAAGTTCTTGTCGGCGTCTTTGTTGGCGTTAGGGAAGGAGATGTTTTTTTCCAAATCGCGACGCGTGACGATGGAGCGCAGACGCCCACTTTTGTCCACGACGCAGAGGACGGAGAGTTGCTCTTTGCGGATGACGTCATTTGCTTTTTTGAGAGAGATGGTGTGCGGCGCTGTGACGAGTTTGTCCACCGGCTTCATGACATCCGCCACGGTCTTGGCGCGATCATCTGGCCATGAATAGTAGAGTTCTGTCACAATACCCAACAGCATGCCGTCGTTGTCCACGACGGGGATTTTTTTGTAGCCTTTGTCATCATGGATATTTTTGAGTGTTTCTACGGTGTCAGTAAGGGATACGGTGACGGGATCAACGATAAAGCCGTTTTCAAAGCGCTTGACCAGGCGCACTTCTGTTGCTTGTTCATCGGGCGTGAGGTTTTTGTGGATAATGCCAAGCCCACCTTGGAGCGCCATGGCGATCGCCATGACATGTTCGGTGACGGTATCCATCGGGGCGCTGACGATGGGGAGATTGAGGGGCACGCGTGTGGAAAATTTCCCCGCAAGGACGGCATCCGATGGCGCAATCTCCGAATATCTCGGTGTCAAAAGGATATCGTCGTACGTTAATGCGTCAGGGATGGAAGGATGGGGCATAGATTTGCGTTAATGACAATATTCGTTGATAATAAAAGTATTGTACCCATTTTTTTCTGCGGATGCAATGGCGGTGATGTGTGATGTACAACACATGCGTCCACGATGTCTTTGATATTTTTTCTATGAAACATGTTGCTGTTTTGGATTTTGGATCGCAGTATACGCATGTTATCACGCGCACTGTGCGCGAGATGGGCATTTTGTCGCGGATTTATCCGCATGATGTGACGATGGATATACTACGTACTGCCGATATCGGTGGAATCATCGTGTCGGGAGGTCCGCAGTCGGTGCATGACCCCAATGCGCTGACGATGGATCCCGCAATAGTGACGTCGGGTGTGCCGGTCTTGGGTATATGTTACGGGCATCAATTGATTGCACATCTCTGTGGTGGGACGGTAGCGTCAGGTGCCGCGCGTGAATACGGCAAGGCGACGATGGCAGTGACGGACGCGACGTCACCGCTGTTTGCCGGTGTGCCGCACGAGACGGTGGTGTGGATGAGCCACGGCGACAGCGTTGTGCGTCTACCCAAAGACTTTGCGGTAATCGGTGCAACGCCGAACTGCGCAATCACAGCAATGGCATCTCGTGCGCGTAACATCTATGGCATTCAGTTTCATCCAGAAGTGGATCACTCCCGTGACGGTGCGCGCATGTTGGAAAATTTTGTGGCGCATATCTGTGGGCTACCGCGCACATGGAATATTGCGGACGTTGTGGGTGATGTGGAGGAAAAAATCCGTACACAGGTTGGCGACAAAAACGTCTTCATGCTCATCAGCGGCGGCGTGGATTCCAATGTAGCGTTTGCGCTACTCTCCAAAACAATGGGCACGGAGCGCGTGCGGGGACTCTTGATTGATACGGGGTTTATGCGCGAAGGGGAGGTGCGCGATGTTGTGCGCAGTTTTCAGGCTATTGGCATGAACAATATTATCGTCACGGACGCGTCGGAGACATTTCTAGCGGCTGTTGCTGACAGGGTTGATCCGGAAGAAAAACGCAAGCGCATCGGACAGACTTTTTTGGATGTGAAGGATGCGGTGCTTGCGGAGCTCCATCTCAATCCCAACACGTGGCTCTTGGGGCAGGGTACCATCTACCCCGACATCATTGAATCCGGCGGTGCAAAAAATGCCGACACGATCAAGACGCACCACAACCGCGTGGATGCGATCAAAGACATGATCGCAGCGGGACTTGTGGTGGAACCGTTGGCGGATTTCTACAAATACGAAGTGCGCGAAATCGGGCGCGCACTGCATCTTCCTGATGCACTCATTGAGCGTCATCCATTCCCTGGTCCGGGATTGGCGATTCGCGTGCTGAATTATGACGTGGAGACAAAGGATACACGTGCTATTGCGGATGCGCAGCGTGATGCGGATGTGTTTTTTGCGCAATCGTATCCGCATGTGCACCATGTCGTGCTCCCCGTGCGATCGGTGGGTGTGCAGGGTGATCATCGCACGTATGCACATCCGCTTGCTGTGTGGGGTGAGGAGGATTGGCAGATGCTAGACGCTATGTCTGTGGCAACGACCAATATATGCAAGGGAATCAATCGCGTCGTGCGCCTCCTTACTGCCGATAAGGCACCGATTTTTGCGTCGTCGCGTACGCGACGCACACTTACGCGGCAGCGACTGGATGTGTTGCGGACGCTGGATGCCATCGTGACGCGCCACTTGCGCGAAACGGGTATGATCAATGACATTGTGCAATGTCCCGTAGTACTTGTGCCGATCACGGACGGCGGTGACAAGGAATCTGTTGTCCTGCGCCCCATCAACACACGTGACTTTATGACGGCGGATTTCTATCAGATGGACCATGCGCTCCTCACCAACCTCGTCTGCGATCTCATGGCAACGGACTTGGTGGCGCACGTCTTCTATGACATTACCAACAAACCACCCGGTACAACGGAGTGGGAATAAACACTGCACGTGTCAAAAAGTCACCTTGTCAAAAGCGATAAATTTCCGTATAGTATGACTAGATAATTCGTGGTATCTTTTTTGTGTGCATGAGAGCACTGTTTCGCAAATATCTTTCCGGATCATCGCAACGATCGATTGCCGGCGCAGCGTTGGTTGTGGCGTTTTTCGGCGTGGCAAGTCGACTTCTGGGTGTGGTGCGCGATCGCATCTTGGCGGCGCAGTTCGGTGCGGGCGATGTGTTGGACACCTATTATGCGGCGTTTCGTTTGCCAGATACTCTGTTTGAGTTGGTGGTCGCTGGTGCGCTTGGTGCGGCGTTTATTCCCATTTTCAGCGGGCTTTTGGTGGGTGATGAGAAGGAGCGCGCCTGGCGCGCGGCGCAGGGTGTTTTGCTTGCTGTGATTGGCGCGGTGGGTGTGATTGCCGTTGTGCTGTGGATTTCCGCACCACTGTTTGTGCGTGTGATTGTGCCCGGTTTTGACGCCGAAAAACTTGCAACAACCATCACACTAACGCGCATCATGTTGTTTAGTCCGATTTTTCTCTCCGTGAGTGCTGTTTTGGGTGGTGTTTTGGTATCGTTCAAACGTTTTATCTATAACGCCGCAGCACCAATTCTCTACAACATTGGTATTATCATCGGTGCAAAAGCCTTTGTGCCAGTTTTGGGCACAGTGGGATTGGCATGGGGTGTGGTATTGGGCGCGGTGCTACACGCGTGCATGCACATTGTAGATGTGCGCAGAGTAGGGTTTCGGTTGCGGGATGTGCGTCTTGATGCTATTATGCGTAACCGCGACGTGACAAAAACTATTGCGCTCATGGTCCCGCGGATGTTTTCTAGCGCGTCCAATCAACTTTCGCTCCTGCTCGTGACGTTTTTTGCGTCCACCTTGGCAGCAGGTAGTATCACCATTTTCACTTTTGCCAACAACGTGCAAAGCGTCGTCTTGGGTCTTTTTGGTATTCCATTTGCTGTGGCGGCGTTTCCGGTTCTGAGTGGGTCGTTTGCCTCTGGCGACGCGGAAGGCTTTGGCGACGTGCTCTCGCGGACGTTGCGCCGCATTCTCTATTATGCCGTACCGTTGAGTGCAATCTTTTTTGTTTTGCGTGAACAAATCGTGCGTATCGTCTATGGCGCAGGGCACTTCAACCTTGCCGATACGCGCACAACCTATCAAGTTCTCGGCATCATGTGCGTCAGCTTGTTTGCACAAAGCATCATCCCGCTTTTGGCGCGTGGATTTTATGCCATGTATGACACCAAAACACCGTTCTATATTGCTCTTGCATCACAGATCATCAACGTGATTCTCATTCTCACACTCATCACCCATTGGGATATCTATGCCATTGCCTTTGCGTTCACCATCACATCCATCGTCAACGCATCGCTACTGTTTGGTTACTTGCACCGCTCCGTCAGTGACGATCAGTATCGCAAGACGCTGCGTGCTATTTTACAAATTGCAACGGCGACGATGGGCGTCATTGCCGTGACAGTGTTTATGCGTAATTTTCTTGGTGAAATTTTGCCGCGACAATACGTGCTTGGTGTCTTTGGGCAGCTTGTCGGCGCAGGCGTTGTTGGCGCGGGGGTCTACCTCTTCGTTACAGGTATTTTTGGTATGCGGGAATTTGAGACGGTGCGCAAGAAGATCATCATTCGCATCTTTGGCAAGCCGGATGTCGCCGGTGAGGCACAAAAAATCAGCGTGACACAGTAATGTTGCTGTGGGTGTAGTGCTTACTGTCCTACGATACTGATCCAAAATGGCAGCGTGATCATGGAGAACGCCGTACCCAAGACGATTGAGCGTGCGATAAAAGACTTGCGGAGATTGTATTTGTCTGCAAGGGCGAACGGCGTGATACCCAGTGGCATGGCGGATTCCACAATGGACAAATAGTGCGCCTGTGCGGGCGCGCCAAAAAGGGCGCATCCTGCAAGAAAAAGCGCGGGCAGTCCGATGAGTGAGACGAGTGTGAAGAGTGCGACGCCACCCCATTCCTTGACGCTCCCAAGCTGCGTTTGACCGATAAAGACGCCGATGACAATAAGGACGACGGGCGTGACAGCGGAGGAGAGCATGCGTAAGGCTTCCGTGAGGATGAGGGGCATGTCAATGCGCAAGATGTTGATGAGGATGCCGGCGGCAATGGCGAGGAGGAGGGGGTTGGTTGCTAGTGTACGTATCACGGATCGCAGTGGTGACGCGTCGGGTTTGCGATGCAAGAGTGCAAGGAATGTGACACCAACGCCGAAAAGTCCAAACAGGTACACGGCAACGATAATACTGACTTGTGAGAGTGTGTCCGTGCCGTACACCTGTGTCAAAATGGGGATGCCAAGATAGGCGACATTACTAAACATGAGACAAACAATGACGGTATCGCGCATCCGATCGGAGAAGTTCATGATGCGCGCCACAGCGTAGGACACAAGCATGACGACAATGATAAACGCCGCATTGATGCCGATGAGTGAAAATTCTTGACGCCAGACGATGGTTGTCTGCGCCAGTGCCAGAAAAACCATGGCGGGTAAGCCGATATTGAGAGCAAACTGATTGAACGGAAGTGACCAGTCATCTGCAATGAATCCCGTGCGCCGTAGGATTGCCGCGGCGAAAATAATGACAAACAGCGGCGCAATGATGAGAAAAATATCCAACATAGGAGAGGTGTACAAAAATAATCACCGCTTTATTATACCATAAAACGCATCTTGACAGTCATGCGGGGCATGCTACGATGAAGTACTATCCTATTACTCACTAATGTATCGTGCTATGCACAAAAATCCCATTGCCATCCTCCTGACAATCGTGTCACTCATCGTTGTGATCATTTTTCTCTACGCTATCTACAAGGTCTACAAGCAAAATATTGCTACGCCCGATCCTATTACAGGAGATTATGTGATCACGGACGACGGTGCACAAAACAGCACGGTGCAAGATGGCGCGGTACCGCAGCAAACGTCGCGCGTCGCGCAAAAATCACTGACTGCACAGGAGGCGGTATCTGCAGTGATTACTGCATCGCAGCAGAACATCGTGCAAGACACGCCGCCCGTCACTTTTACACAAGAAGAGTCCGCAACATCACCCGCACCGTCTGCGACAACTGTCACGGTGCCGCAAGTGGTGACGCCTGCCACATCTCCCGCCACGGGTCCCGGCGCATGGGC
>CAYRUU010000026.1:0-12672 GCA_964427825.1 uncultured Micavibrio sp. | reverse complement strand
GCGTCTTTCCCTTTGGCAATTTCTGTGAGTTCGTCGATGTTTTTGCGCGAAAGCGTTGCACCGTCTGGCACACGCAGCGCATGCACCACGCCGCCATCGTCCACGGCGGACGCAAACACACCAAACCCGCACCCACGTACCAACGCGCTCACATCCATGATCTCCAACCCAAATCGCAGATCCGGCTTGTCGGTACCATAGCGATGCATGGCATCGTGCCACGTGATGCGCGGAAAATCTTCCGTGAGAATCTCTTTAGTACTGAAGTCTTTGGTAAGCGCCACCCACAACTCCTGCAACAACTGCAAAATGTCTTCCTGCTCCACAAAACTCATCTCAAAATCCAATTGATAAAACTCCCCAAAATGCCGATCGGCGCGCGGATCTTCATCGCGAAAGCATGGTGCGATTTGAAAATACTTGTCCACACCACCTACCATCAAAAGTTGCTTGAACTGCTGCGGTGCTTGCGGCAAGGCGTAAAATTTCCCGTGATACAGTCGTGACGGCACAAGCCAATCGCGCGCACCCTCGGGGCTAGAGTTGGCAAGAATCGGCGTCTGCACTTCGTGAAAACCACGTGCGTGAAAAAACGCCCGCATCGCGCGCATGAAGCGGTCTTTGTCGGCAAGCATTTTTTGGAGTTTCGCGCGACGCAAATCCACATAGCGGTATGTCAAACGGATATTTTCGTTTGCTTCCTCCGCCTTGTCGTCGCCGACCTCAAACGGCGGCGTCTTGGATGTGTTCAAGACTGTGATCTGCATCACGGAAATCTCAATCGCACCCGTCGCCACGTTGTCGTTGATCATATCCGCGGGACGCGCAACTACCTCACCCACCACCTGCACTACCCACTCGCTGCGCAGCGTCTCGGCAATACCCACGCCGTCCACACGTGGATCGCATGTGATTTGCGTGATGCCATAGCGGTCGCGCAAGTCAATGAAAATCACGCCACCGTGATCGCGCCGTCGATGCACCCATCCGGCAAGCGTCACTTTTTCTCCAACATGTTGTGTCGTCAATTCTCCACAGGTATGTGTTCGCATCATAGTTATTGCATTAATTAAACATCATAAATAAAAAACATCCTCGCACGAACGAAAACAAAACAACACGTCTGTGTCATGCTTTCGTCACATGCGCGGACGATTCTTCCGCCCTCAGGGAAACGGAAAACCGCGGTACCACCGCATTTGTTCATGGCACATCTTATGCGCCATAAACCACTCTTCTTTTTGGCTGTAACGGGCCACCCGTGAGGTTCTACACACAACGTGCGCACCGGCACATAATGCTCTTCCTCCGCCTCGACCGTGTTGACGGCGTCATCAGCATGGTATTTCCATCATAACGCACCTGTAAGAAATTGCAAGACCACCCCGCCGCATGTGCGATGGGGTGGTTTATGACATCTTTATGGCTACAGCACACTATAGGCATTATTGCTGCGGCGTTTCTTCTGGGGCGGCATTTTGCACATCGGCCTGCAGCGCGACGGGCTGTAATTGCGTATCAATTTTCGCCTTGAGCGTGTCGTGTGTCACGGCTTCTTGCACCACCTCTCCATTGACAAATGCTGCTGGGATGGCACGCACAGCAAATGCGCGCGCCTCTTCCGTATTGGCGATCAACTGCTCCGCCGTTTTGGCTTCCTTTCTGCAACTGTCAAACTGTGCGCTATCCAACTTTGCTGTCTGCGCTAGTGCGACAAGATCGGCGTCAATGTCCGTAGATGCCATCAGCTGCGCACGGCGCGCACCATAAGAGGCAAGAAACGCTGCATAGCCCTGCTGTGCATGGGCACACGTTACTGCCTCCGCGATCTTCTGTGCCTGCGGCTGCTGCGGATTGACAAGTGCCTTCACCGCAATCTGCACTTTGTCACCATATGCATCATGCAGCGCGGCGAGATCGTCCGTCAGTTTTTGAATATCCGGTGCCGTATAGTCCGCAAACACCACGATATGCACTTGCGCGTCATCACCACCGGTCACAATACCCACGGCATTTGGCGTCGTCAAATATTTTCCCACTGGCATACCAATCGCCGCAGTATCAAATGTGTATTTGCCATCCGCTGTCGGGGCAAACAGCATTTGTGCTTGTTGATAAAAATCTGCTTCTTTGACCGCACGGGAAAAGAGAAACGCCGGGATGTATTTTACCCCCTGCTGCGCAGCATACTTCTTGCCGTCTTCCGTGTTCACATCCACACGGTGCACTTCCATCGTCGGCACCACGGTGCGCATCTGTGTGACAACCTCATCCGTCACACATGTCTCACAATCATCCGCATCAAAAACTTCCACCACAACCTTGGGATCGTCAAAACGCGCCCATGTGTATCCATCATATTCCACAACTTGCACATCTTTGAGCGCACGCGCCGAAAAACCCTTGCCGGAAAATAACTGCGCAACATCCACAAAAAACGACCCCGCTGCAATACCGGCAAGTAAAATGATCATGGCAAGGTATGCCGTATTGCGCTTGCGTAACGCTGCAGTCTCTTGCGTCGCGTCGTCCGCAACAACCACGTCACTTGCAGGTGCATCATCCTCAGTAATAACATCCTCATCCACAATCACCGTCGCCGGCTCCTGCACGTCCTTCTCTTCGCGTACATCCTTATCCTTTTTCGTACTCATAGCTCTGTATTGTTACAATTACAACATGACATGATATGATGATTATTCGCCACTTGTCGGTGCCACTCCCTCCCGTTGTGCTTCCATGAGCGCCGCGGCCTTCGCTGCAACGCGCTGCTCTGCCGCATCAATATCAAAAAACGTCTCTTCCACCGGCAAAACGGTCTGTGGATCTTGATAGCCGATGCGTAATGTGGTGAACGTGGCGTTTTTGCCGATAACGCCAATGAGCACTCCAACAACAAAAAGAAAAACAAGGTTGCCACGCAAAAATTTTTTCTGTATGGTGCTATTCATAGATCGTGTGCAGTTACACATAAGACGTCGCCGACGCAAGTGCCTATCGGGTACGAAAAAGGATCATCATCCTATGAACGATCCTCCTCTTCAAAACTAGCATACTTGTTCGTCATCCGCAACATTGACGTTTTGCCGTTTTGTGGCGTGAGAAATACGCCCCACCTACAAAAGCGCTCTCTGTCCATCGCCGTCCAGCGCCTGATTTACCAGTGCATCCGCAACTGTATTCTCTTCGCGTGGCACGTGCACAAAAGTCACCGTAGCAAAATCCAGCATCGCATTCCAAACGTCCATAAAATATTTCTGTGTGTTCGGTTTTGTGACTTTGTAGTGATGCGTTAGTTGTTTTACCACCAATTCGCTATCCAATCGACATTCCAGGTGCGCCTTTTTGGCATGCACCGCGCCAAGCAATGCCTTGGTCTTTTTGAGCGCAAAAATTAACGCCTGATATTCCGCATCATTATTGGTTGCCGTGCCAATCGTCTCGCCGTATTTTTTGTTCAGTGTCTCCAACCACACGCCGATAGCTGCCGGACCAGGATTACCTCGCGACCCTCCATCGGTATACATCACAATCGTACGCATAAGATTCTCTCAATTAATTGATTGACTATACTCATTCTTGTCGGTTCAGGTCTCCCGACCCGCACCCGTGACGTCTTGCGATCATGCCTTCTTTAAAAATGAGATCTCAAAAAAATACATTCAGGATGGCATTGCTATTCAACACATTTCAAGTATAGCAACACATGCGCAAAGATGTAAATCCTCCCACAAAAACACACAGACGCATATGGCCTGTGTGCCGTTGGTATAGAAATACTTCCACATCACCTATGCCACAATGGCAATTACCTCTTCGGCTTTGACGATCACGTATTCCTTGTTATCAATTTTGATCTCTTCACCGCCATACTTGCGGAAAATGACTTTCTGTCCTTTTGTCACTTCAACTTTGTCGCTTTTGCCAACAGCCTCCACCGTGCCCTGCTGCGACCGCTCATGCGATGCTGGTTCGGGGATAAAGATACCCGATGCAGTTTTACTCTCCGGTGCATCAATCTTGATCAACACATTGTCGCCCAATGGCATAATTTTTTTACCCATAGGTATTCCCATTATGAAATTATCTTCCTCACTCCATTGTAGCAAATTTTAGCACTCAGTCAAGTTCAGTGCTAGTGCACCACTTTTTCGCGCAAAATGTCCAGTGCCTTGTCCAACTGCGGATCGCGCCCAGCTTCATAGTCTTCCGTGGTGTAGTCCACCTCCACATCCGGTGCAATGCCCGTCTCGTTGATCTGCTCGCCCTTGGGCGTTAGCCACTTTGCGATGGTGATTTTTGCCGCCGTGGTGGCGCTGGTGGGGATCAATTCCTGCACCGATCCTTTACCAAATGTTTTTTTGCCCACAAGTACCACGTCCTCCCGATTGTCACGCAGCGCTCCTGCCAAAATCTCCGATGCGCTCGCACTACCCTCGTTCATGAGTACCACTGTCGGCATCGTCACAAGAGGATTCTTCCCCGTCGTATAGAGATTGGTGCGCTTGCCTTGCGCATCTTGCTCCATCACCACAACAGCATGCGGCGCAAGAAACTTACTCGCAATAACAGTAACCACATGTAAAATTCCTCCCGGATCGTTGCGCACATCCACGACTATGCCACGCACATTGCGCGCTTGCATGTCCGTAATGGCACGATTGAACTCGGTGATGGTGTCTTCTCCAAACTGCGAAATGCGCACATGTGCAAGGTCGCCATCCTTATACTCCACACGTACACTTTTGATGTGGATCGTATCACGCACGACCGTCACCTCACGTGGATCTTCTGCCTCTTTATTTTCATTCAGGCGCACAATCTTCATGTGTAGCTCCGTACCCTTTGGGCCGCGCATCTTCTTGACCGCATCATCTGCCGTAATTCCCGCCGTGCTCTCACCCTCAATCTCAATCACCTTGTCACCGGCACGCAGTCCCGCCTTTTGCGCTGGCGAATCGTCCAGCGGCGCCACAATCGTCAAAAGATCATCCTTGATACCAATCTCCGCGCCAATACCTTCAAAGCTACCACTCAACTCCTCATTAAGTGCCGCATAGTCTTCAGGATCCAAAAACACCGTATAAGGATCACCTGTCGCCGCCAACATGCCATTGATGGCGCCATAAACCATCTCCTGTGCGTCCAGCGTTGCATGATCCACGTATTTTTCTTTCACGAGATCCCACACCTTCCAAAACAGTGCAAAGTCCACACTTGTCGCACCTTTACCGTTTTGCACGAGTGCAAAATCAAACGGCACTGATGATGAGCGATTGCCGCTGCCCGCAAGATAGCCGATGAAAAAGAAGAGCGCAGAAAAAACGAGCGCCGTCCCGACAGAACCCACGCGTGATGCGCGACGTTGCGGCGGAAGTTGCTGAGATTGCGATTGTGACAATCGTGGTGATGGTGTGATATCCATGTGTGGTGTGCAAATCAATTATAATGTGTGTGGAATACGCGGCGCCGACTTGCCGAAGTATTTCATGAAATACTTGTACCCACTGGCAATGTGAATCCACGTCAAGCGACTGGACAGCATGCTGCGCACAACGCCGCCACGCGCACTCCCCTTGCCGTAGAAGTGATACATTGTTACCTGGGGATTATAGCACACCATGAACCCTTTCTCCCAAAATCGCCGACACCAATCCACGTCTTCCATGTACATAAAGAAACGGTGATCCATCGGACCCACCGCGTCCACAGCACTTTTGCGTACAAACATCGCACTACCGATCACCCACTCCGCTGGATAGGGCTCCGTGGATCGTACATCGCGCATCTCAAACCACGCCAAATGCCGCTTGGCAAAAGAACAGTGCTTGAGCAACGTCCGCCGATAGAGAATTGTTTGTGGGCGATAGAATCGAAACCGCGTATTTTCTGTGCGCCCGTTGAAATTTTTTTGACGTGGACCACACAATCCGATGTGCGGGTGCGTGTCCATAAACGTCAAAAGATGCGATACAGTGTCTGGCTCCAACACAGTGTCCGGGTTGATGAGAAAGATATACGTACCACGTGCGCGCGCCAAGCACGCATTTGCCAACGCGCCAAAACCCACATTTTTCGCATGCGGAAGGAAGATCACATCAGGAAAGTCTTCTCGCATCAGCATCGCCGTCACATCTTCTGTGGCACCGTCCGCCACAATCAACTCGTACGACAGATGCGCACAATGCTCCCGCACCGATCGCAAGCACACGGCGAGCATCTCCGGGTTTTTATAACTCTGCACGGCAATGGACACGCGTGGTGCCTCCTGCGATTGTGGCGTCATAGCGCAAGTGATGGGGCATGTCCCCGCTGTGGTTTAGATGATCGTCGCAAACAGTTCGCGGATACGATCGTACGTATCGCCGCGTGGCAAAAGGATGTAGCCACGTTGATCGCCCTCCTGCGAAAAAAGTAAGCCTTCTTCGGAATTATCCAATACTTTGTGTGCAATATCCGGATTGTCACCCATCTTCTTATAGATCTCAAAGAGATGTTGCATTTCCCACAATTCCATATCGGTATACACATTGTTACTCACAGCATCCATCAGCTCCTGTATCTTACCAAAGTCCGTCAACACACCCATGGACAACGCCTTGCTTTTGATCTGCCCGATCACTTCTTGCTGACGCTTGGCACGATCAAAGTCACTTGACGTCACGCGTGCACGCACATAACACAGCGCCTGATCGCCGTTCAAGGTGGATGTACCGGCTGGCACCTTGAACATGCCGCCGCATTCTTCCGTTTTGTTGTAGCACAGTGGATATTGCGCCACCACCTTGCCGCGCTCATTCACCTTGGTTTGCACGCGTCCACTGCGCACGGTAAACACGCCGCCGTTGGCGCCATCACACACCTTCTCCTCATGGAATTGCAACGGCTCAATGAATTCCGTATCGCGCGTGATCTCCACGCCGCCAAGCGCATCCACAATCTGCTTGAACCCCATAAAATTTACTTCGACGCCGTAGTGGATAGGCTGTCCGGAAATGTCTTCCAGCATTTGCTTCATCAAAGCGACACCGCCGCCCTTCCTCTGCTTTTCCCCATGACCATAGACACCGTTGATCTTTGTGGTGCTCGTCGTGCCGGGAATTGTCACATAGAGGTCGCGCGGCACCGATAGCATCGCCACCTTATAATGCTTCTGTCTTTGCTCGTCTTCGGTAATGCGCAAAGAAATCACCATGATCGTGTCCGTAAGCATACCACCACCATCCACACCCTCACCGCGCATACCTAAGATCATGATATTGATACGTCCATCCTCCTCACCCTGCAACTGCTTTTCCACGAGCGGTAAATTCTTTACCAACGATTCCAAGATATTGCTGTTTGGCGCAATGCTGTGCAGCACGCGCGCCGCTGTTAATACGACAATCGTACCCAGGGCCAACACCACTACACCTACAATCAGCCACTTTTTCTTTGTTGACATTTTTGTTTTACCGCTATGCGACGCGCGCGATAGCGGTCCAGAGACCGTCACCTGATCGGAGGATTTTTTGAAAAAATTCATGGTTCACGGTTAGCGATTTACAAACGGCATGTGTACATGTCATTTTTCCGCAGCGGCTTTTGCATAGACCGTGCGTAAGATGTCCGCCGATCGTGCCCACGAAAACTGCGGACGCGTCGTACATGCCGGGCGCGTGGCACCCACCAGACCATCATACAATATTCCGACATACCGGTCAATATTGCGTGGGTCAGCATAGAGAATGCAGTCACCGCCTACTTCATGGTGTGGTGCGATGTCGCTCGCCACCACCAGTGTTTCCGCCAAGAGTGCTTCCAAAATCGGAACACCAAAGCCCTCATAGAACGACGGAAAGATAAATGCCGATGCTAGCTTGTAGACAATGTGTTTTTCCGGATCGGAGATATACCCCAGGTGCACAATGTGCTCCGACAACCCCGGATACGATGCAATACGCCGCGCAATCTCATCGTCAAAATTATGCGCCTTTTTTCCCACAAGCACCAACTGCATCTGTGGCATGCGTTCGCGCAACCGTGCAAAAACATCAATCAAAAATGGGATATTTTTGCGTGGCTGCATGGTGCCAAGCGCCATGACATAGTGCGTGGGCAAGTCATAGAGCGCACGTACATTGTCTTCCGTCACGCTCGCATCCGTACGCATCGTCACGGCATTGGACACAACGGTAATCTTGTCCGCGGGCGTACCATAGTATGTCATGATCTCGTCCTTGGTAAATTGCGACACGGTGACGATCTGCGTCGCACGACGCAAGGCAAACGGAATCAAGAGGTTCAAAAACAGCCGATCCATCCATCGCAACATCTGTCCGTACACGTGGAATGACACGTCGTGGATGTGTGTCACGATTTTCGTCCGACGCGGCATGAATAGCGGCGTGATGTATTGCGTGTGATAGACATCAATGGCATTGCGCCGGCAAAAACGCTGCGCCGTCCACGCATTCCACACGAATTTATTGCCGCTGCCAAGTTCGTGGATAGTGAAATTGTCCGCATCCGTGATACCTAAAGACTCCGCAAGTGTCGTGATGTAGCCCGGCGCGCGCGTGTCGATGAGCAATGCATAGGTGTTGACTCGATCGCGCTGCGCCAACTGATGCGCCAACTCAAAAAATACCACCTCATCACCCGTGCGTCCCTTACCGAGATTGCGTACGTCAATTGCAATACGCATAGATGTTGCGTTACGGTTTATGACCTCTCTGTCTTTTTACCAGTGTACCATACTCTTCGTACCACTGCCACGACACACGTAACACACCTCCCATGTCGCGCGCAAGGGAGATACAAAAAGTTTCACACATGTGACAACTTTCTTATTGGAACAATGTGACTGCCCATCCAAAGAGACTGAACGTGTCCTCATTGTCCGTAATGATGGTAGTGAGGTGTGTATGATGCGTTTATTTATTATGTCTCGTATTCTAGCACAAGCGCAATTTTTCGTACACGATCCCCTACAGCCCCAGCCGTTTTTTGGCGACTTTGTACTGTTTGGAGTTTAATTGTCCGTTGGCACGCATTTCTTCAATCTGCTTCAGCATGCCTTCTTTTGTGTCCCCGCCGTCGGTCTGCATCTTACCAAATGCCTCCGCAAAGACCTCGCGCCGTTTTTCCATGCTCATTTTTTTGAGACCACGCAGTGCAATCTTCTGCATCGCACCCACCTTAGGCATGCCCGGCAACGAACCATCAATCATCTGATCAATCATCTCGTCGGTAATGTCCGGCACTTGCCCACCAAGCATCGTCTCCGCCTGTTTCATAGCGCTCGCCGTATCCACCTTTTTCTTTGCACTCTTCTTCTTAAAAAAATCCGTAATTGCCATAGTTTAAATCATCATCACTAATTACAAAGCAATCGCTTTACATCTTTTTTTTGCGTAAATGTTTCTGTGCGTTATAAATCGTCACCACAAGCGATGACGCCACAAAAATGGATGAGTAGGCGCCATACGCAACACCAATCAACAACGCCAAGGAAAAGTTAAATAAACTATCACCACCCCAAAACACCAGGGCGGTCAACACAAGAAGTACCGTCAGTGTCGTGTTGACGGAACGTCCCAATGTCTCATTGAGGGATGCATTTACGAGAGATTCGAAATCATAGGCACTGCGGGCTTTGAGCACATTTTCCCGGATACGATCATACACAACAATCGTATCATTGACACTGTAGCCCAAAATTGTCAAAATCGCCGCAATAAAAGGCACTTCTACAGCAATGCCCATGAAGTGCCCTAGCGCTGCAAAGGCACCGATGGTAATGACGAGATCATGCACCAAAGCAATGACTGCACATGATCCGTAGTACCATGACGACACAGGCACGGAAATGTTTTTAAATGCCCATGCGATGTAGAGGAGAATGCCGATTGTGGCAAATATCAACGCTTTTACCGCATTGGCACGCAACTGTTCTGATACGATACTGCCGGTAAATTCAATCTTGTTTTGCGCCGCCTTCTCATCAATTTTCGCAAGAGCAGCAATGACTTTTTGATTAAATGCTTCATCCGCCTGCGCATAGGTAATGGTGTAGTCGGCAGTCGTGTCATTGTGCGCAGTTTGCTCCACAGCAAAACTATCTATACATCCACCATCAACATGTGCACAGACCGCATCGCGCGACATGTCCACATCGCTCGCCACGGTGTACTCCATCAATGTGCCACCAGTAAAGTCACGCCCCAGTTTCAGACCCCATGCGGCAATGGCATAGATTGCCAGCACCATAGAAATCAAAGAGAAAGCGTACGTGTACTTGCGTTGTCCAACAATATTTTTCATAGAAGTTATTGTTTGTCATGATTATCGCCCGTGTAACCGCCACCGATCAGCCATGGGTGTCGCGTGAGCCACGGACCGGAAACGTAGACCATGACGGCACGCACCAAGACAATGGCCGTAAACATGGAAGTCAGAACGCCAAGGATGAGAATGATGGCAAAACCTTTTACAAAACCTGTGCCCATCATCATGAGTACCAACGACGTGAGAATAGTAGAATAGTTGCCGTCACGAATGGATGTCCACGCGCGATCAAAACCTTCCGCAATAGCGCGCTGTAGCGGCTTACCGCGACGCAACTCTTCACGCAAGCGCTCAAAGATAAGGATGTTGGCATCCACCGCCATACCGATGGATAAAATCAAACCAGCAATTCCCGCAAGCGTCAGCGTGATGGACATCGGTGTCAAATTGGACAAGCGAATAATCGCAACCACCGTCGCCGTGTAGACAATCAGCGCTACGGATGCGATGAGACCGTAAAATCTGTAGTAGGCGACCATGAAGAGGAGCATCAGCACCAAACCAGCAACACCGGCATATAAGCTTTTTTGTAGCGCGACCTGCCCCAGCGTCGCTTCCACACTGTTTTGCGACACCAGCTCAATCGGCACGGGCAAAGCACCCTCGTTCAACCGTGCCGCAAGGTCCTTTGCCTCTTGCACAGTAAAGCTGCCGGAAATCACCGCGCGTCCGTCGGTAATCTCTGCCTGCACGGTCGGCGCACTCACAATCTCGTTGTCCAAATAAATCGCCACTTGCCTGCCAAGATTACGCTTAGTGATGTCGGCAAACATCTTTGCTCCCTCACTGTTAAATTGCAAAAGCACCTCCGGCTCCGACAATCCGCCACCGTACTGATTGCCCAAATTTAACTGTGATTGCTCCAAATACTCCCCCGTTAATTCCGTCGCGGTGAATTGCTCCACTGGTGGATCCAATTTGGTGATGAGAATGTGTTGCGCTTTGATCTCACGATCATCTCCCTCGCCACGCGTTTCCATTTTTTTGACAATGTGCCATCCGTACTGCGTCTCCACCAAATGATCCACAACCTGCCCGTCCTGCACGTCGTCGGAAAATAACACCTCATCAAACTCCGGCACATAGGCACCCTTCTTCACAAAATCCAACACGCCACCCTCTTCCTTGTTGCTTGTGTCCGCGCTAAACTCCTTTGCCAGAGCAGCAAAATCCTCGCCGTTTTTCACGCGCGTCAAGACATCTTCCGCCTGTTTTTTCGCCTCTTCGTTCATCGGCGCAACAACCTGCATGAGTGATTGTCGTTCGCCCTCCATCGCTTCCTCCGACTTTGGTTCGCGAAATTCAAGGAATGGCGTTTTTTGAATGATGTTTTTAATGTCGTCAATATTTTTTGCGCCGGGAAATTCCACAATCAAAAAAGAATCGCTACCGCGGTGCGTCAATTGTACCACAGGCTCGCCCACACCATAGGCGTTGACGCGCCGCTCCACGACCGCCTGCACGGCGTTTTCCGCTTCACGCACTTTCTCCGGCGCAATTTTGCCGGTGTCCAATTTATATTCCAAATGCAATCCGCCTTGCAAGTCCAAACCCAGATTGATGGCAAGTGTGTCGTCCACTTTTTTCCACCATCCCGGCATCCACGTCGGCGCGGGAAGCGCAATCACCACCACGCATACAGAAAACAAAATCGTCAACCAAAAATTTCTCTTCGTATGATGCATTTTTCGCATACGGCAAACGTAAGGATAAAAACCACAACTCCCACAGGAATCGTACAGATTGTATTGTACGCCAGCGCCTACAAAAAAGCAATAATGACGCGCTAGCGTTGGTGTTTCTCAAGATCGCGCACAATATTCGACAAGACGCCGCGCGCATTGCGAAACGTGAGCGTGTCCATGGCATGCGCATAGTCCGCCCACATGTAGTCACTGTGCTCATGCGACAATTGCACCATCGCATCCGGCGCGACCTCGGCAGCCAGAAAAATCACCCGCTTCCACACCACGGCGCACGCATTGTCGTTTTTGCGCTTGCGGTACTCCTCGCCGCGCGCCACATAACTGAACTGCATGGTTGTGCGAATGTCCGGCACAATCCGCACATCCACCAATCCCGTTTCCTCGCGAATCTCTCGTAGTGCCGCATCGTGCTCCGTCTCTCCCGCTTCCATGTGTCCGCGCGGAAACTCCCAGTGCCCCGCCCGATACTGCAACAAGAGGAACTGTCGCACGTCATTTTGCAAGACGCGAAAAAGCACCGCACCCGCGGAAATCTCGCGCGCCACACAGTACGGCGCCAATGCAGAGGGAAATTGCGAACGGAGAATCATTGTCAATATTGTTACATGCCGTGACACTTCTTATACTTCTTGCCACT
>CAYRUU010000025.1:0-14400 GCA_964427825.1 uncultured Micavibrio sp. | reverse complement strand
CAATCCTGCTCCACAGATGCCGATTGTACCAGCGGACGCATGATTGAAACGCGACCATAGCGAACCACAATCCGCACCGAACACACAAACACACCGCGTGAGCGGTGTGTTTGTTTTTTGTTATGTTACGTGTGAAAGAAGCGTATAAGCTGCTAGTAGACGACACCTTTGATGCGTTTTGCCTCAGCGTCTAATGTCGGAGACTCCTCATATTCTCCATGGTGACGTGTATCGTCGCCATAAGTGTGTTTTTTCTGATCGATGTGAAAGCTGATATGTAGGTCGCGTTCGTGCATGGTGGCATAGATATGAAAGCGCGGATAGCCGCTGCGCGCCATGATGCGCACAAAGCTCATCTCACCTTGCTCTGTGGTGTGCTGAAATGTGTAGCCGGCGCGACGCAACGCGACGGTGGGGTTTGTGGTCATGTTGGGAATGATGAATTTCATGGGTGTCATGCATTACAAATACATGGTTGTCATATACGATGGCGTGCGCATGATATGTTTAGGCGACAAAGTGTTTTTTCTTGAATGCCGTGTCGTCATCAGCGCGCTTTTCCGCGATACGTTCTTGCGCCAGGGCGCGCAGTGTGGCAAGATCTTCATCCTTGAGTGCACGTGCACGTTTGGCAAGGGTGTCATAGGTGTTGTGTGTCGGGTCTTCAATAACTTCCGCAAGGAGCACATCCAAAATAGCACCGATCTGCGGTCCGGGTGTAAAACCAAGATCATCAATCATCATCGTTCCATCCAATGCGAGCATTTTGACGCTGACGGGGTCATGAGACACTTTGTCCACCATGTACTCAAAGTGGCGCAGTTTATATGGTTTGGCTTTTTTGGTGCCGGAGCCTATACGGTCGCCGATGCGGACGTCCATCAAGTCTTTCATGTTTTCCAAACCAACCTTGGCAATGAGGCGACGCACAGCGGCTTCCGTCACATCGTCCACACTGTAGTAGAACATATGATTGCGCACTAAGAGCGTTGTGCGTTCAATTACATGAGAAGGATAGCGGAGTCGGCGGAGGATGTTTTTTGTCATGCGCGCGCTGATGTATTCGTGGTTATGAAATGTCGCATTGCGTCCCGTACCGCGTTTGGATGCCGGTTTGCCAATGTCGTGAAAGAGTGCAGCAAGGCGCACGTCAAGTTTTTCACTTGGACACTCTTGCAATGCGGAAAGATTGTGTTCCCAGACCGTCAGGGTGTGGTGGTGGTTTTGCGCCACGCCGATGCCGTCTTCCAATTCCGGTAAAAAATGCCCGAGGAGACCGGTATCGTGCAGCGTTTGGATGCCGTAGCGCGGATTTTTACTCAACACGATTTTGGAAAATTCATCGCGAATACGTTCTATGGAGACATGCGTAATCAAGTCGTGACATGCTGTGATAGCGCGCAACGTGGCATCTTCAATAGTGAAGCCAAAACGCGAAGCAAAGCGGACGGCGCGCATCATGCGCAAAGCATCTTCGTTGAAACGCTCGTATGGATCACCTACGGTACGCAGGCATCGCGTCGCCAGGTCGTTTTGCCCATTGAACGGGTCAATAAGCGTACCGTCGGGGGCAATGGCGATGGCGTTGATGGTGAAGTCGCGCCGCGAGAGATCTTCGGCGATTGTGTTGGCAAAGCGCACCGCATCGGGATGGCGCTTGTCGGAGTAGGTGGATTCTGTACGAAATGTGGTGGCTTCAATAACGTCGTGTTCGCGATCGGATTTTCCGGTGGAGAGGAATGGCGCAACTTTGATACCAACTGTGCCAAAGTCGTTTTCATAGAAGCTGTCGGGAAAGAGTTCTTGGATTTGCGCGGGGTGCGCACTTGTGGCAACATCCCAGTCGTGAGGCGTACGATCCACTAGTAGATCGCGCACGCACCCGCCCACAACAAACACGTCAAAACCAGCATTGACAAACGCCGTGAGCACGGTGCGTACTTCGTGAGGAATTTTCTCAATCATATATTATTATCCTAGCGTAAAAGGGCTATTTGTACCAGAGATGCATCTGTGCTATGATGCGATCATATGATCACATGGGTCACACAATATGCGTGCTGTTGCAACTCGTTGTAAGAGTTGTCTTTGGCAGTGTATAGTGTATGGCAACTCTCGTCTCTTGCGGGAGTTTCTTGTTTTTTCACTAACACATACTATGATTCACAAAAATAGTATCGGTATGATCGGCAACACGCCGATGGTGCGCATCCGCAGCGTTGTGTCGCAGGCGTCACGTGTACACGTTTTTGCGAAAGTGGAAGGGGGCAACCCCGGCGGATCCATCAAAGACCGCATCGCATTGGCAATGATTACGCATGGTGAGCGCACTGGCGCACTCACGCACAACACCACGATCATTGAAGCGACATCCGGCAATACCGGTATCGCCTTGGCGATGATTGGCGCCGTCAAAGGGTATAAGGTGACAATCGTTATGAGTGCCGCCGTGTCCGTGGAGCGACAAAAATTGATTCGTGCCTACGGTGCGAACATTGTGCTGACCGACGGCACACAGGGCACCGATGGCGCTATTCGCAAAGTTCGGCGCCTCGTCGCACGGCATCCAGCACGGTATTTTTATCCCGATCAATTTTCCAATGACTACAATCCGCGTGCCCATGAAAAAGGGACGGCGCAAGAGATTTGGCGGCAAATGGAGGGGAAGATTGACTATCTCGTCTGCGCACTCGGCACATCGGGCACCATGATGGGCATCGGGCGTGGGCTAAAGAAGCATGATCCAACGATCAAAATCGTGGAAGCGCACCCCGTCAAGGGACACTATATCCAAGGACTTAAGAATTTGGAGGAGGCGCTTGTGCCGGCAATTTACGACGCGTCACTTGTGGATGAACGTGTGATGGTGGAATCGGAAGATGCGTTTGCCGCGGCGCGCTCCATCATGCGGACGGAGGGTATTTCCGCCGGTATGAGTAGCGGTGCGGCGTTGGTTGCTGCGCGCGCCATTGCACAAAAGATTCGTCGTGGGCGCATTGTTGTCATCTTTCCCGACCGTGCGGAAAAATATGTCAGCACGGCACTATTTCAGTAAAATAAAATGGTCTAGATAGCGGTAGTACTTAAAAAGTGTTAAAATATCTAACAATGAAGCAAAAAATTCGTTAACCATGGCGCGGTGGCACATCTTTCTCTTAATAAATGAGAAAAAGTATTTTCTACAACGTCTTCTCTTCCATTACTTCCGTATAGATGTTGAACGTGTCACCGACTTTGATTTTGGTGGTACCGCCAAAAGTGATGCCGCACTCCTGACCTTTCTTCACTTCGTCAATATCCACCTTATTGTGTTGCAGATTGAGAAGTGTGCCGCTGCCGATGAGTGCGTCTTTGCGATAGATATCAATCTTGGCATCTTTCGCCACAACCTTGCCGTGCGTGACGCGCCCGCCCACAATCATCTTGTCTTTTTCCGTGCGGAAAACGCCCAAAACTTCCAATGTGCCGACGTCCGTGCGCACGATTTCATCTGGTAGCATGGAGAGGAGTTTTTTCTGGATGTCGTCTACAAGATCATAGATCACCTTGTAGGTTTTGATGGTGACGCCAGTATCTTCCGTCATGCGCTTGGCGACGGGGCTTACCGTCACGTTAAAGCCGTACACGACGGCGTCCGCGCTGTGTGCGCGCTTGACATCGGATTCCGTGACATTGCCGACGCCGGTATCAATGAATTGCACAGCGACCTTCGTCTGCGGGATGGTGGCGAGGATTTGTTCAATAGCTTCAATGGATCCTTGCACGTCGGACTTGATGATGATGTTGTATTTGGGGATATTATCGCTGATACTTTTGACGTTTTTATCGGCCGCACCAGCGCGCAGAGCGGCATCGCGCGATTTGAGGCGTGCGCTGCGCTTGGCGTCGGCAACTTGGATGATGTCATTAGTTTCGGCGGTGTCTACAAGACCGAAAATCGTCGCCGGTGTGGACGGTTTGGCAATGGTGATGTCTTCACCGCGATAGTTGGTCATGCGACGAATGCGTCCATACGTTTTGCCGGCAGTAATGTCCTGTCCGACTTTGAGTGTGCCGGTTTTGACGACGATTGTTGCGACGGGGCCTTGTTGTTCATCTTTGTGTGATTCCAAGACAACGGCAAGCCCATTACGTTTTTCATTTGCAGTGAATTCTTCCACTTCGGATAGCAGCAGAACACTGTCCAAGAGGTCACCGACGCCGATGTTGTTTTTTGCGCTGATCTCATTGCATATCACTTTTCCTCCCCACTCTTCAATCACGATATCCAAATCGGCGAGCTCCTGCTTGACGCGCATCGTGTTGGCGGTCGGCTTGTCAATCTTGTTGATGGCGACAATGGTGGGGATGTTCTTGTCCTTGAGATAGGCGATCACTTCTTTGGTTTGCGGGCGTACGCCGTCGTCGGCGGCAACGACAAGAATGGCGATGTCGGCGATGGAAACGCCGCGCTCGCGCATGGCGGAAAACGCTTCGTGGCCGGGCGTATCAATAAACGTGATGACTTTTCCGCGTTTTTTGGTTTGGTAGGCGCTGATGTGTTGAGTGATGCCACCAAATTCTCCCGTGGCAACCGACGCTTTGCGGATGGTGTCAAGGAGTGTGGTTTTACCGTGGTCCACATGACCGAGGATGGTTACGATCGGCGGACGCTGCTCCAATTTGACATCGGACTGCTTTTCCTTGGCGCAAATATCCAGAAGTTTTTCCAATGTGAGCGTCTCATCGTCGGCAATTTCTGTGTCTTCCGCCACGTCAAAACCGAGATCTGCCGCAATGATGCTTGCCGTGTCAAAGTCAATCTCTTCATTGATGTTTGCCATAATGCCGTTTTTCATCAACTCTGCGATGACGGTGGTGACGGGCAGGCGCATCAGGTCGGAGAATTTTTTGACGCTGACAGCTGTACCGATGGAGATGATCTTTTTTTCTTCGCTCATGGAATCGTGTCGTTAAAAAATGATAGAAATATGCGGATGGGGATTATTGCGCCACGGCAATGGCTTGTTTTTCCTCCTCAGTAAGTTCGTTGTTGACCGGCGCGTGTTTTTTGATTTCTTTGGTATAGACGCGGGTGCCTTCGCGCGTGTGGATGGAAGAGATCACCACACCGTTGCCGCCACTATTGAGAAGCGCCAGGGCGAAACTTTGGTTGCCGCTGTAGTCGCGAAACGGATTGAAGCGGACAAGACCGACGCGGTGGATGCTTTTGTGGGCGTGCTTGTTGATAGTATTGGAGATGGTAAAGAGTTCTTGAATATCGTTGTCAAATGCCGCCACTTTTTCATTGGTGTGCATGATGATGTTTTCCAGCGCGGCGCCGTGTGCGCCGGCGCACAGGGCGCGCACAGTGCGTTTGTTGGACAGGGCGACCCACAATGCCGCACAAGCCACAACAATGGCGAGCACAGCCGCGCCGCCAACCATCATCATGCCGACAGTTGTTGTGAGAAATGTCATCATAAATCGTAGTTTCACCCTACCACACAAAAATCCTCTTGTAAAGCCAAAAATGCCGACATCGCCCGCGCAGGATGGCGTTGCGCCCGCGGAAAAAACACGGTATGATACGTGGTATAAAATACCACACACTATTTTCATGGCAATTTCAGTATATACTACAACACTACGCACAAAACGGGAGGTGGCGCACAATGCATGGCAATTTACTCTCCGCAAACCCGCCGATTTCACATTTCACGCGGGGCAATATGTGTTTTTGGATTTTGCCAATCCCGTGCACCGCGACGAGCGTCCGACGTTACGCGCCATGTCCATCGCATCGGCACCGGAGGAGGATGATCTACTGTTTCTTATGCGCTTGAGCGACAGCGCTTTCAAAAAAAACATGGCAGCCTTGCAACCGGGGGAGGAGATTGTTGTCAAGGGACCACTAGGGCATTGTGCGTTGCCGGAGGATTCGCACGCGCCGGTAGTGCTGATTGTGGCGGGTGTGGGTATTACGCCCGCGCGCAGTATGTTGATGCATGAGGTGGCAGCACGCAGCACGCGCTCCTTTGTTCTTTTGTACTCCAATAAATATGAAAATGAGATCGCCTATCATCACGATCTTGCCACAGTGCCGCTTGCGCACTATCGGTATGTGCCGACGTTGACGCGCGAGGAGGGCACATGGGACGGGGAGCGCGGACGTATTGACGCGGCGATGATTGCGCGCTACGTTGACGATGTGGATAATACGATGTATTATGTTGTTGGTACGAAAGAGTTCATCATATCCATGCGCGAGGTACTGACGCAGATGCATGTGCCGGCGATGCGGATCATTTTTGACAATTTCGGCTAATGTAGCGGGTGTCGTATAGTGGCTTATTATATCAGCCTTCCAAGCTGAGGATGAGGGTTCGATTCCCTTCACCCGCTCAAGAAAAAAAGCTCCGTTTTGCGGGGCTTTTTTGCATATTCTCGTCATGAGGCTGTGGAAGAATTATGGACGATACCGGTGCATGTGGATGCGGAACAAATGACGGAAATACGTCAGCGGATTGAGGGACATCCTCCGCAGGAATTCAGTGATCAAAAGGATCCTTGTAAAATCGGATACGCCACATCTCATAATGTTGTACGGCAGCATTCTTCTTCGTTGCGAGACTTGGGTCATATGAAAAACAATGTCTATGTGTATGTTATCGCAAAAAATTGATCTTTTTTGCGATATGTGCTATAGTATTCTGATGATAAATTGGTATCCTATGTAAGCGTAGTTTGCGGTTTAGTATTTTTTTTGCAATGTATTAATATGCCGAGTCTTTTTATGAAAAAACATGTATCGCAAGGAGGAGGGCACGTGAAGATGTCGCGCCTTTCTCATAAAAGACAGTGGGGCACGGAACAACATATCACACCGCTGTCATATTTGCACGAAAAACCATCAAGTCGCATGATCGCTTTTAGTCGTGTCTCCATAGTGCTTACGGTGATCTTTTGGATGATGTATGTGGTTTCTGTGATTATTCGGCAACTTTTTGATGGCCCGAGTAGTTATCAGTTTACGATGGAAGCTCTGGGATATTTAATTGTTGTAACATTTTTGACATTTTCCGCTCTTGTATATTTGATCACGCGGCAGGGGGCGTTGCAGCGTTTTGCAAAGCATGTGAGAGTATCTCGTGCAAGACTGGATCAGCATTTTGTAGACAGTACATCTTCTGTTACGGTGTTGGTTCCATCATACAATGAAGAGACGCAGGTGATTAGAAAGACAATGTTGTCAGCAGCTTTGCAAGAAGCACCTTCTTTACGTGTGGTTCTTCTGGTTGATGATGATGCCAAAAAAACGCGTCCGGAAGACCTGCCAAAACTTCACGCGACACTGAAGCTTAAGGATGATGTCGCGGCATTTTTATCAGAGCCGCACGATCGTTTTCAGGAGGCTTTTGAACAATTTACAGCAGTAGGTAGCACGGGGCGAATGTCTTCAAATGCTGTGCGGGAGATTGCTCGGCACTATCTTTGGGCTGCGGAATGGCTTGAACATGCGGCGGAAAAAGAGGTTTTGGAGGACCATGTAGATGTCTTTTTTGCAGAGTATGTTCTCAAGGATCTCGCGCAGAGCTTCTTTACAATGGGGAATACACTTCTCAATACACACAGAAAAGGTGAGCGATTGTCCCATGATCGCATGCGGCAGTTGTATCTTCGTCTTGTGAGAACGTTTCGTGCCGATATAGATGTTTTTGAGCGTAAGAAATATGCATCGTTATCCCACGAACCGAATAAAGCAATGAACCTCAATTCCTATATTGGACTCATGGGTGGGCAATATAAGAAAGATGTATCTTCCGATGGCATCTTTTTAACACCTGTTGCCAGAAAGAATGATGCTGATTTGATTGTGCCTGATAGTGAATTTTTACTCACTCTTGATGCGGATTCCATATTGCTGCGAGAATATTGTTTGCGTTTGGTATATTTTCTGCAGCAACCGAACCATGCCGACGTGGCTGTAGCGCAAACACCGTACTCGTCGTTTCGTGGTGCACCGACACGTATTGAAAAACTATCCGGTGCTACCACGGATGTGCAGCACATTATTCATCAAGGGATGAGTTATTATAATGCAACCTTTTGGGTCGGTGCCAATGCTGTCATTCGCAAAAAAGCGATTGAGGATATTGTTGAAAACGAATGGGTGGGCGGTATTGAAATCAAGCGCTATGTGCAAGATCGGACGGTCATTGAAGATACGGAGTCAAGCATCGACTTAGCGCTACACGGATGGCGATTGGTCAATTATCCCGAGCGCTTAAGCTATAGTGCAACACCTCCTGATTTTGGGTCGCTGATTATTCAACGTCGCCGATGGGCTAATGGCGGGTTGCTGATCCTACCCAAGCTGTGGAGATTGGTATGTCAAAGAAAGAACCAAAATAATCCGCTTTCCAAAGTGGAATTCATTATCCGGCTGAATTACATGTCGTCAATTGCATGGTCAAATGTCGGTCTGATTTTTTTATTGGCATATCCTTATGATGGGCGGCTATTAAGCCCGTTGATTCTCCTTGCAGCTGCACCATATTTCATCTCCATGGCAATGGATCTGCGATATTGTCGCTATCGCTATTCCGATATTGTGAGAATTTACGGTTTTAATCTCATTCTTTTGCCGGTAAATATTGCAGGCACACTCAAGTCTCTTGAGCAAGCACTTACAGCAAAAAAGACACCTTTTGCACGTACGCCAAAAGTCAAAGATAGGACATCCGCCGCATTACCATATGTTCTTTCGCCGTTGCTCATTATTGGATTCTCTCTTTTTACGCTATGGCGTAATATTCAAGGAGAGAACTGGGGCAATGCACTATTTGCAGGTTTTAATGCCTTTTCAGCTTCGTGGGCAACAGTGTCGTACATTGGCATAGGGAATATGCTTATTGATTTTTGGCTGGGATTTATTGATCTTTTTTATGTGGAGCGTGTTATAAAAAAAGATCAAAAAAATGTTTAATCACAAAAATGGGTGCAGGATGGAGAGGTACTCCGCAACAGTGAATACCACTGGCATGCGTCGTATCACACATCTTCACCCGATGTACGTTTGCGATGGATGAGGGATAAATCATTGACATTAATGTAGAGATCTATGAATACTACAGCGGCAAAAGCAACCACATGTGGAACAAAAAAACTCTCTTTGGTCAGAGTTGTTGTGGCATTTGCATTCATTATTGGTGTGGGTTATGTGGGGAGAGAATATGTTCAGCAAAAACACATAGTGGAAGAGGTGCATGAGGAAGCTCATGATCCATGGTTTGCCGCATATGCTGATGTTGTGTCTGTGCCACGCTATAGCTTTGAGCAACTTGGCGCAACATCAACAAAAGACGTGATTCTCTCTTTTATCGTGTCATCCGCCAAGGAGTCCTGCGTTCCATCGTGGGGTAGTGATACAACGATGGATGAGGCGTCTATTGATTTGGATCTGGACAGACGTATCGCTCGGCTGCGGCAGCAAGGAGGTAAAATTGCCGTATCTTTTGGTGGCGCCATCAATACAGAGCTTTCTGTCAGTTGTAAGGATAACGATCAGTTGTATAGTGCCTACAACGCTGTCATTACACGCTATGATCTGGATACCATTGATCTGGATATTGAAGGGCAGGCCTTGCGCGACATTGAGTCCATAGAGCGTCGCGCAGTGACTATTGCACGATTACAAAAAGATTATCAGGATAAAGAAAAAAATTTAGCCGTATGGCTTACGGTGCCCGTGTCGCCGCAGGGCTTGACGCAAGAGGGTGTAAATTTTGTGGCGCACATGCTGCTTCGTGGCGTTGATATTGCTGGCATTAATGTCATGACGATGGATTACGGGGAGAGTCGTCAAGGGAAGTCAATGGTGGATTCTTCACTAGAGGCACTTATGGAAACGCATCGGCAATTAAAAATTTTGTATGCACAGGCTGGTATTCACTTAAGCGATGCATCTCTATGGACAAAAATCGGCGCAACACCGATGATTGGACAAAATGATATTGCCGATGAGGTTTTTACCGTAGAGGATGCTAAAGCGATCAATGCATTTGCCATGAGTCGCAAGATGGGGCGGATGTCAATGTGGTCAGCTAATAGAGACACTCCATGCGGAGAAAACTATGTTGATGTTAAAGTAGTGTCTGATTCGTGTAGTGGAGTCAAGGACGCGGCTTTTAGTTTCGCACAGGCGCTGCATGTTGGTTTTGATGGGAGTTTTGAGCAGAGCGCTGGTATCCGTACGGCTTCTGATCCGGAGAGTAATGTTGTGATTGAAGATGATCCGCAAAGCAGTCCTTACCAAATTTGGAAACCGACAGGCGCATATCCAAAGGGTGTAAAAGTCGTGTGGCATGGCAATGTCTATGAGGCAAAATGGTGGACAAAGAACGATCTGCCGGATCATCCGGTGCTGCAAGCGTGGGAAACGCCATGGCGTCTTGTTGGTCCTGTCTTGCCTGGGGAAAAACCGATTGAGCAGCTAAAATTGCCGGATGGAACATATCCGACGTGGGCGGGAGGGGTGATTTATGATGGAGGCGATCGTGTACTGTTTGAGGGTAGTCCTTTTCAGGCAAAGTGGTGGAATCAGGGAGAGAGCCCGGCTGCATCTGCTGCTAATCCAGATAACTCACCGTGGATACCATTGACCCAGTCACAAATCAATGAGATCCTTGGAAATAAGCAGGAAAAATAAAGGACAGTATTGTGATGCGAATGAAATATGAAAAAAATATCCAAGAAAAAAATAATACACCAAAAGTTTCGCAAAACTTTTGGTGTATTATTTTTTCTTGAGATATGGGTTGCTATATAGCTTACCTATGTAAATAATAAGCGCGGGACAAAGAAACAGAGCAGCACATAGAAAAGAGTATTGTGCACCGTAAACACTTGTGATCATACCGCCAAAAAATATACCAATTGCATAACTTATACCCAGTATTGTTGAGTGAAATGATGTAAGTGTAGCGCGTATTCTGCCGGGAATCTCATTTTGAATCAGTGCGGAATTGATAGGATTAAAAAGATCCTCTAACAGACCATTAACTATAAGGAATATAATGGCAAAATAGGGATGAATCAATATTCCTGCGGCAATGAAGAGTAGTGCTTGCAAGAAAATTACAATGATAAGGTAATGCATGCGATGGGTAAATTTTTTGTTTATTTCTAATCCGATGATCGGAGCGATGCTATTAAGCGCATATACTATCGCGAAAAAAATACCCCAATATTCTATAGACACATCAGAGGATTTGAGATAATCCTGTGTTGTCGAAAAGCCGGCAAGAAAAATACTTATGACAATAAAAAACTCCGCAAGCATCAGTGAGGTGAGTGAAGTGTTCTGTCGCAGAGTACGAAATCCTTCCGAAACGATGTGTCGCAAGCTTGGTGCTGAAAAAATTCTTTTTTTGGTAGGTGTTTTTTCTGCTATAAACATTAAGATGATTACACTGAGGACTGTTAAGGCGATTCGTGCAATCCATACATAAATATGATCAGTTTTTAATAGTAGTACTGTGGACAAAAGTCCTGCAAATACCATGCCAATGTTGTAGAAAACGGCAGAGCTTGTGTAATATTTTTTGATTGCCGTTTCAGTAAGATGATCATGATTTTCTAAAGCCCATGCATCGTCCGCTCCAGATACAAGTGTTCTGCATATTCCCCATAAAGCAAAAAAAATATATACAGCAATAACGGAGTTGCTTAAAAGTAAGCCAATTAGAATGATGATTTCCCCACAGAGACCGATTAAAGTGGAAAATTTTCTTCCATAAACGTCTGCAATTATACCTGTTGGTATTTCTGTGAATGTTTGAACAATGAATAATATTGCGTATGCTACCGATATTGCTGCATAGTCAAATCCTCGTTCGCTGAAGAAAATAAAAAAAGTAATCAGAGTAATCATCCGCGATCCGAACAAGAATTTGTATAAATAAAAAGGCAAAAAAGAGCGCATGAATATTTTGAAATAGAGGCTATAAATCTATAAACACATCACCCATTGTCCCCACCTTCGACCTTTGTAAAGCGTAAGAGTCGTTCTATGGTGTTGATTGTATACTACCATGCTTTCTTACATGATTGTAGTAGTCCACAAACGCATAGAGGGAGAAACGACGATCACGTTTTGATAGAAAACGTGTTGTTCTGTGCCACTGTTCCATTAACGTTCTGATTACCCTTTCCGCCTTACTGTTTGTTTGCGGTGTACGTGGCTTTGTATAGTATTGTGTAATGTTTTGTTCTTTGCAACCACTACACAAATGCATGTGTGTCAACACCCTTCCATTCTGTACCTCTGTCCGTATACCACTCTTTGATATTACATGGCATACGGTCCATTTATCAATTACCACATAGAGACGTTCTCTGTGATCTTTTTTTGTTTCTCCTTTGATACGCGGTAACAATTTTGTATCCGCATGCACCATTTCTCCGGGGTACGCTTTCTCATATCTTTTTATGTCTAATCGTTCTATACGTTTTTTGATCTTTTCTTCCGTTTTCATAAGTTTTTTGAGTCCGCACCCTATTGTGTGATACCGATGATTTGTACTGTCATGCACGGAAAAGTCTCTGTACCGTCCACGTACAATGATACGCCCAATCACTCTTTTGTCCACATGGTACTCATCGGCAAGCCAGCGGTGTGATCTTCCTTGCATCCATAGCGAGTAGACCTCCCTACGTAGAGTAGGGGGCAGTTTCGTGTTTTTGTGCATAGCAGCGTTGCTTACAAGTTATGCGTCACACGCATAGTATACAACGTTATGCTATGGAAGTGGGGACAACGCGGTTGATTTTTACATATAATACTGTACTAAAGAGTATAGCATGAATAAATCAACAATGTGTCCAGTTAACATTAAGAGGTGACACTCTGATAAGCTAGAGGTGACAGTTGTTAACTAGTAGATCAATGCGTATGAAAAGACGAACTGATGCATATCCCAAAGATGAAAGAATACGATGGTATCGTGCTGTGGATTGTGATCAACGAACAGTGAAGGAAGTGTGTGGTTTGTTTCACATTCCACGCAAAACATATTACAAATGGAGAAAACATGATTTTTAGAGGAGGTGGCACGTATGTACCACCTAAAGAACATCCCAATACAAAAATGACCCCTACGATAAAAAAGATCGTAGAAGAAGTGAAGTTAAAGACCAATTGCGGTCCACTCAAAATGCAGATGTATTTGGATAAGCGTCATCATATTCAGATTTCTACAACCATCATTTATCGATTTTACAAAGTAAAAGGACTGATCAGAACACCGCAAAAGAAAAGCCCATGGTTTGCACCAATGAAACACAAATTGCGCGTTACACATCAGGGAGAGGGTGTCCAATGCGATGTAAAATATGTCTACGAGGATGGTAAGAGAAAATATCAATTCAGCGTATTTGATCCGTTCACGGAACTCTATCATTTTACAGTTTTTGATACCAAAGAAAGTAAAAATGCTATTACAGCATTACAAAAAGCACAAAGATATTTTGGTTTTGCTATGATCTCCATACAAACAGACAATGGTAGTGAATATCGTGGTGTATTTCATCAGTATTGTGAGAAACAAAATATGCCACAGTACTTTAATTCCAAAGAAATCTCCTTGGTGGAATGCACAGGTTGAAAGAGTGCATAGAACGATTGATGAGGAATATTATCATAATCCTTATCGTGTATGGGCTTCGCCCATACACTGGCTGGAGTATTACAATACAGAAAGAATCCATCTTACATTAGGTGGTCTGACACCTCGAGAAAGGTTGGAAAGTGTCACCTGTGGATGTTGACTGTACAATGTATAAACTATGCTCTTCTAATGCAAGTACTTGATTTTTTTTAGTATTATCTGTAATAACCTGGTTTCTTAAAAACCATATACTTCTGTGGTGGTAAGTTTTTTTGAGAAGCCTTTATATCAATTTTCTGCACAATGGAGGCAAAGCATGTCAAATAAGCTTAAGAAGAAACAACAGCCTAAGGCAAGCGGACATAAGAAGCCGCAAGATAGATCTGGGGGATATTTTCCAAAACAGGACAGCAAAATCAATCAGCGTAATATTCCACAAAAAAAGGTGCCCACGCGCAGGAAATTCTAGCTAAATCTACAATGCCACAACTTTTATTTATAAGTTGTGGCACTTATTTTTGACCGTAGTATTTTCATTTAATGTGCTTAAAGATTCTGATTACTTAATAGAGTGTACACATCGGGAGAAAACATGTATCTTAACAGCATAACATGCAGGAGAGAATACTATGAAAATTTTACCGGTATTGGGCAGCCATGAGGGTGTACAAGACTATTGGGAAGGCATGATGGCGTGTCCGGGTGTTGTGGTGGACCACGAAAGCCCCGACTACATTGTGGTGCTTGGCGG
>CAYRUU010000024.1:0-14433 GCA_964427825.1 uncultured Micavibrio sp. | reverse complement strand
GGTAACCACATGGTCGGACTCATTGCCAACGGCTCCCTTACTCTCGCTCGTGAACATGGTTGGGGCTATGCCCGCATCATGCGCTACTACTACAAAGACATTACCCTTGACAGTGCCTACTAAAATACACACATACTCTTAATCATCACCTTTCTATGGCAAAAAAACGCCTCTCATCCGCCCATATTCTCTCCATCGCACTCGTCATTGCCGTTGTCGCCGCACTCTACTTTGTCATCACCGTCTTTATCGCGCGCGACAAAGACGTGTTTGTCAAACCATCCACTACCACTCCAGCAGTACAAAGCGACACTGCACCATCCACGATCGAAAGCCCCTCCACGTCCGACGTGTCCGTACAGCCCACCGACACACATACAGACACCCCGAGTGACACACCATCCGCCACCGCCACGCCCTCCAACGCCTACATCAACGTTACCCCGCCGGACTGCGCACGTGAATGTGAACCCTACAAATACGACGATAAAGAATTGGCATACTGCAAAAACGTATGTGGTCTCTCGTCCGACACATCCACCGCACATTGCGACGCACGCACCGGATTAGCAAAAGACTACTGCCTCAAAGATCGTGCCATTGCAGAAAAAGACATGATACTTTGCAATACGATAGGTGACGACGGCATCAAAAAAACATGCGTCACCCGCCTGCAACAGGAATTTATTGAAAACATGTAACATCGCACACTATGTTTCAACACCCTCTTCAACGCACATCCCGTTTTTTCTTGCACATTCTCCATCCGTCGCATCGCCACCCATCCCTCCCCATCGCCGTCACCATCTGTGCGGCGCTTGCGTTTTATGTGCCCGTATACGCCACAGAATCTCTTATGCAACGCCCACTAGTACACACCGCACCCGCCACAGCCTACCGTGACGGTGATGTGATCGTACGCATGAAAGAAACCACGGTCAAAAAATTTCACACCGCCGCGCGCAAAGAAATCGGTACACATGCACCGGAGCGCGAACTCACCGCACGCACCAACAGCAAAATCCTCTCAACACTCAAAACTGCCACCAAAACTGACGATCTGCGTATCCGCCACACCTTTGACGATCTCAACATCATCGTCGTCACGACGGAACACGCAGACACTGCAACACTCCTCACACGCCTTGCCACAAACGACGACGTTGCCTACGCCGAGCCCAACTACATCAAAACACTCGCTTTTGTGCCGAATGATCCCTACTTCACAGCAGGCTATCAGTGGTACCATCAACAATCCATCGACAGCACGGACGCTTGGGATGCTGAACGATCCACTGCCACACCGACAACGGTGGCCTTCATTGACAGCGGTATTTTCTACAATAACCCCGAACTCATTGGTACCATGTGGACAGCGACCGGCTGCGACCCCACCACGGACGCAACCTGCCCAAAATACGGCTGGGATTTTGCTGACGGTGACAACGACCCCTTAGACACATCCACCGATCCAGATTTTCGCGGCCACGGATCCATGACGGCAAGCATTTTTGCCGCGCGTACCAACAATGCTCTCGGTCTTGCCGGCATGAGTCGCTACAACACCAATAAGATCATGGCACTGCGTTTTGATTTGAGTTTGGCGTCGGAATTGAAAGCGATTGCCTTTGCCAAGGCACACGGCGTCAAAGTCATCAACGCCAGTTTTGGCGGTAGCGACTATGCGAAGTCAGAGCGCGACGCTATTGCCGGATTTCATGGACTCGTCATCACCGCTGCAGGGAATGGCGGCGATGACAAAATCGGCGATAATGTGGACAATACGCCGCAATACCCGTGCAATTATGACTTGCCCAACATCATTTGCGTCGGCGCATCCACTAAAAATGACACCCGGGCATCATTTTCCAACTATGGCACGTCTGTGGACATCGCCGCGCCCGGCGTTGGCGTTGTCGGCACCATAGAAGACAACACCTACTACACCGGCGACGGCACGTCCTATGCTACGGCATTTGTTTCTGCCACCGCCGCCATGCTTTTCGGACACAATACCTCCCTCTCTCCCGCAACGGTGCGCGCCATCATTCTTGCGGGGAGTGACCACACCGCCTCCTTGGCAAACTCCGTGGCATGTAATCGTCGCCTCAACCTCAACACCGCCTTGCGCGCGGCGCAAGCCGGCACGGTTCCCGTAGAAACCTGCGCCACGACAACACCCATCTATCGCTTCTGGTCTGATACCATGCAAGGACACTTCTATACAGCAAGCATCACCGAGCGTGACGCCGTGATTGCAACCTATCCCGACAGCATCTGGCGCTATGAAGGCGTCGCCTTTTCCGCTTTCACACAACAGCGTGCGGATGCCACACCCATCTATCGCTTTTGGAGTACGTCAAAACAACACCATTTCTACACAGCAAGCATCGTCGAGCGTGACGCCGTGATTGCACGGTACGATCCCTACATTTGGAATTATGAAGGTATTGCCTACTATGCCTATCCTTCTGCCATCGCGTCCTCCACGCCCGTCTATCGTTTTTGGTCCGACACAAAACAAGGGCACTTCTATACAGCAAGTGCCCTTGAACGCGATACGGTGATAGCAACTTACCCCGACAGCGTGTGGCGTTATGAGGGGGTCGGGTGGCATATTCCGCAATAGCAGTATGTGCTAATTATGAAAGCATTTCTGTGCAAAAGTATTGTATACACCACCATCTTCTACACATTTCTTTGATTCTTCGGCAATCTTTTCCATCTCTGCGTCACTGATGACGGGAGGGGTGGTTTGTTGCGGTGCCTGCGCCGCTGCAGCCACACCAGAGGCTGCCGTCGTCGCATTCTGATCATTCACAGGTGCTGACTGTACCGCCGCATCATTCACCGAAGTCGGTGTCGCTTGGTCGTCCACCGTCGGCATTGCTGTATCTTGTTGCAATGCATCGGGTTGCATTACCTGCTCCGTCGCTTGCGGTGCAAACACGTCTTCTTTTTGTGGTGTCACAGACACGGGATCGCTACTGCACCCCATGAGCATCATTACACCCACGCCGCCACACACGACAGCAATGTGTTTTTTCATACACAAAAGTTTTATGATTTACTTTTACACTCTACGCCAAAAGCACTATCTTGTACAGAAGCACCTCTTCTAGCGTGGATAGACATGATAACCAATGCCTTCATAATTCCACGTATAGTCATCATACGCTGCAATAACATGATCACGTTCCGCAGCACTGATCGTGTAGAAATGCCCACTGTATGCCGTGCTCCAAAAGCGGAAAAGTGGTGTTGTCCCAGCGGTTGCAGCACGCTGCGCACAATACGCCTCACCCTCATAGCGCCACACGTTGTCGGGGTAGGATGCCATGATGCCATCGCGCTCCTGTGTGGAAATCGTATAGAAGTGCCCACGGAATGTGTCGCTCCAAAAGCGGTACACCTTGTCCCCTTGACACTGCGTCAGCGGAAATGCCCGAAACGCCACACCTTCATAGCGCCACTGCTTTGCCGCATAGGTATGCATAATGTCATCGCGCTCCGACTGATTGAGTGTGTAGAAATGATGCCCAAATGTGTCGCTCCAAAAGCGGTATGCCGGACTCACTATACCCTGTGATGGCGCATATTCAAAAGCGCCAATGTCTTGCGCTCCGCTACGCAATCGGTAGTCATGATCATACACCATGCCGGTGCCCATACCCCTATTGATGCCCGCAGACGTTGCACCAATGCGAAAATCACCATCCACAAATCCCTCTGTACCGCTCATCGTTCCATCTGCATCAACAGCGCCGCTACTGTTCACATTGGCAGTTGTGTGTAGTGTATAGGTATCCCAATTGAAATACATGCCCTTGCCGTCATCATTGACGAGGTTGTTACGTAGCACGCTCTTTTTGTGTTCTTCAAAAATTTGGTGATCGTGGTTTTGCGCAATAATATTATTGGTCACCGCTGCAGAGGTTGCAGTACTTTGGATAAAGACACCGCCGCCGCTTGCTGCATTCGTCGCTGCAGATGTCGGCACAGTATTTTGTACAATAGTATTGTGATCCAGTGTTGCCGTCACACCCGCCAAAAGCGCCACACCGCCGCCGATAAACGCCGTATTGTGACTGATGATATTGTTGTATGCGCGCATGGTCGCATGTGTTGCATGAATACCCCCTCCCACGCGCCCGTCTTGCGTCGGCAGGGTGTTTCTCTTGATCGTATTGTGTGCAATCGTCGCCGTCGCTTGTTCGGCGACCACAATCCCCGCGCCACCGCGATCCGCATAGTTGGCTTCTATGCTGTTTTTTTCAATGGTCGGCACGGACGTGTGATATACCGAAATACCACCGCCATACCCGGAGCCTGCGGAAATGGCGCTCTCGCGCGCACTGTTGTTGGTAATGGTGTTGTTACGGATCAGTGCGCTGCCACCTTCGCTTTCAATGTGAATACCGCCGCCATATGCGGCAGTATTGCCGTCAATCGTATTGCTGTCAATCACCGCATTCACACCCACACGCAATGAGATCGCCCCACCGGCAAATGCTGCTGTATTGCCGCGCATGGTATTGTTAACGATCTGTGGCGATGCATTGTTGTCCACAAACAGCGCGCCCCCGCTGGACAGCGCGTTGCCACTCACGGTGTTGCCGGTAATGGTATTGCCATAAATCAGTGGGTGAGAGTGCAACACGACCATCAGCGCGCCGCCAAAGCGCACGGCGCTGTTGCCGGTGATGGTATTGTTGCGCACCACACCGTTGACACGATCATTCATCAAGATTGCGCCGGCATCCATGGAGGATGTATTACCTGTAATGACGCAATTTTCCACAATGCCATCTGTATTGTACATCGTCACACCGCCACCACGCCCCTCGCCACTACGCCCGCCGCGAATCGTAAAGCCGGAAAGGCGCGCAGAATGAGTGCCGTCAAATTTCGCATCGGCAAAAAGTACCACCGTATCGCGTCCGCCACCATCAATAACCGTGTGCGCTGCACCATCTGTAGAAATGACTGCAATATTTTTACGGATGCTAATATTTTCACGATAGATACCCGGTGCCACTATAACACGATCGCCTGCCTGCGCAGCTTTAATAGCTGCACCAATGGTACTATAGCCACCTTGCGGCACATGTAAATCAGCTGCACACGCGTCCTCTGCTGTTGCGCTACACAAAAAAATAGCGCTCAGAAATATGATCGTATAAAATATGTTTTTCATTTTTTCTGTGTATCTATTTTGAATATATTATCTCCTATAGCATACCTATAAATACGACATCAAGCAACCCTTCTTTCTATGGGCTGGCTTGAAGTATAGCGGATTTCTAGACTATGTGCTATGAGAGCCTACTTCACCCCATACCATGCAATACCTTCATAGTTCCAGATATGTGTGGGATAAGTTGTTTGGATGTAGTCTTTTTCTTCTTTACTTACCGTATAGAAGTGGACAGTGTTTTGTTGAGAATAGAATCTATACAGAGGTGTAGTGAAAGATTGCGGTGCTTCGTGTGCATACCATGCAATACCTTCATAGTTAAATTTGGCTTCAGGGTATTTATTGTTGATGAGATCTGTCTTTTCTTGTTCGGAAATGGTAAAGAAGTGTTTTTGATTGGTTTGTGAGTAGAATCTGTAGATGGGCGTAGCATTTTCTATTGATTGCGTTATGGCATTGTAGGCAATACCTTCATAGTTCCAGGTTTCTGCTGGATAGGTGTGTTGGATGTAGTCTTTTTCTTCTTTGCTGATTGTATAGAAGTGAGCTTGATGTTTTTGTGAGTAGAATCTGTAGATGGGGGTTTGTGGGATAGTGGGTGGTGTGGGATCTTCTGCAAGGACTGTAATGGTACGTATGTGTGTCGTAGTGTTATGGTCTCTGTCAGTAACGGTATAGGTGAGAGTATAGGTGCCGGGCACTGTGGTATCTACAGCCCCTTGGATTGTGATAGATGCGGTAAGATCACCATCTTGCACGTCAGTAGCAGTGATATTTTCTCTTGGATCAAATGACTGCCCTTGGATCAGCGTATCATCTGTGATGCCATGAATAATAGGGGCAGATGACCACGTTGTGGATGCCGGCTCTTTGAAGGGACCACTTTTCAACATGTCTCTTTGACTTTGGTTAAGCATGGAATAAAGATAGACTGAAGTGGAGCCCGGCCATCTTCTTTGGTTGTAGTCAACTAATTTTTTGAGTAGCGCAGGATCTCTGGGGACAACAATACCATCCGCGTTTTTCGCATAGTTCCCCAACACCTTAATAAAGCGCTCTTCCCTATCAATCAAAGAGCGCGCCTCCTCAAAATACACGGAGTAAACCCTTTCCCCATAGCTGGAATCAAAGACGAGATCCACAAGATCCTTTTGAAGCCAGTAAATGGGGTTGCGCGCATAGGGAGAGAGACTAAGCGTGGGAAAACCAAACCTATAAAAACCTTCGCTTGCGGGTGCATAGGCAGAGATTACAAGATGTGGCTTTACCGCCTTTACTCTGTCACGTATATCTCTCAATAAAGCTTCCATGGCATTCGCCTGCCATTCAAAAAGGGCATCCGGCATTAATGCTGTGCTGGTATAATTGATATCACTCAAAAGGTTGCGACCAGTTTTTTGAAAGTAATCGTCTTGACAGTACTGCGTCACACAAATCCCACCCGTTCTGACGTAATCAAGGTTGATCCCATCCACATCGTACTTTGTCGCCACTTCCACAATCATGTCCGCCATGTGTTTCCGAAACGCCGGATGGTGAATATTATAAAAACGGGACATCACCGCATCATCACCAGCAAACCACTCCGGATATTTATCCCAATATCTTAAGCCAACAGTAAACCATGGATGCACTTCAATGTCATTGGCGTGTGCTTTTACAATAAGATCTGCAAACGGATCGGCACCATCACTAAAATATGTAGCAAATTTTGTATCAAACTCCTCAATATCAGAAACCCATTTCGTCCCTGAGCCATGCCATATGGCTGGCATATACGCATTAAATCCTGCTTCACGAATCCTGCTAACTGCCACATCAACACTTTGACTAAAAAACAGTGGTTCCTCATCCAAGATGAATCTATTTTCCAAAATTTTACCCTGTGCATCCCTCACTGGCTGATACTCCCAGTGTATTTCTGGCTCCGTCCACTCCCAATTTCTATGATGATCCCATTGATCGCCCAAATAATTTTTATACATCTCGTCAATTTCGGACGATGTCAACGCGCGATCATAAATTCGTAATTCATCCATAGATGATTCCGCATGCCCCCCTCCTTGGGAATCAGAGCCAATAGAGATATCTGCCAAAGGACCTGAGAATGGTGTGTTATAAGGCGGGTTGGGATTAAAAGAATCTCTACGTACACTTAACATACCGTTGACATAAAGCTCCATCAGTGGACCATCGGCATGCGAAACAGAGCGCCACACCACTGTGATAAATTTCCATGTATTTCCGGTAAAAAACTCTACATTTGTCCTCTCACTTGCTTGCAGGTTTAAAGGTTGATAGATAAAATAAAATCTATTGGTCCCGCCACTAGTCTCCCACCAACCGTCAGAAATGGAGAACATCCATGACGTATTTCCCTGCTCACGAAAACTTACAAAAGTATGAGAATCCTCATCAATCAACGGGTAGTGAGGCCTCACCCAAAAAGACAGTGTTCCTGCGTCAGCATTAAAATTATTGACAGCATAGGATAGTGTATCTGGACCACTAAATTTTACAGCATTGCCTACAATACCCTCAGCTATCTCTATGCCCTCATAGGAACCACCATTATCCCCGATGAGTTCCAGAGATTCAAAGCTCTCTTCAAAGATAGGAGGTGTGCTCGCATGAGCAGCATATGCCACAGCAAACGCCACAAAAAAAAAGGAAGTGGCGAAAAAATGTTTTACAACTTTCATAACAAATTCTTTTTTTATATTTATATCCCAGTAAAGATCTCTGCCATGTAGTATAAGCAATCGTATAGAGCCTGTCAAAATACGCACCACTTCACAGTCAAAGCTACTTTTTGATAAAAACATCACATTAACAGAGACGGTGAAATTCCCCACTAATCTCACATACCTTCATTTACACCATGCCATTCATTTCATTGTGATGCAAATGGATTTTAATCATTGAAGTTCATGGCAGGAGCTATAAACTTGCAAAGACATCTGTGCATAGCAAACCGTACAGCGCGAGACTCTTCCGCTCCACCGCCTTACTCATTCTACTACCTTACCTACTCTAGTCGGACAAAAAAGGAAAACGGTGCAAGAGCATCATCTCACCCCATACCACGGGCAAAGACACGCTGCAGCGTCGCACAGTAGTTTTGCTTTGTGAACATGCGTGCCACAAACACTCTACCGTTTTCCCCATAGCGCTGTACAAGATCAGGATGCGCAGCGCAATGCACTATATGCGCTGCAAGCGCATCCACATCGTCCGGTGCATATATACATATGCATCTTTAAGCTTGTGCTAACAAAAAAGATGCTATGCTTGTTATATAATAACTATTTCAAAATCATGAAAAAAATACTTACCCTGTCAATCTTGACATGTAGTGCATTGATTCTGAATGGATGCACCTCACAACAGACAAATGAATTATCAAATGAACCATCTTCCGTATCTCAACAGCAAGCCTCCATATCACAACCGGAAGAGCAAGTCATGCCACCAATCGAGCCAGACACAAAACAAGCTATATCACAAACAGACCTCGTGGATCAGGAAGAAAATCAAGCTATATCACAAACAGACCTCGTGGATCAGAAAGAAAACCAAGAATACATCACTATTGAGGAATTTGGCATTAAAGTACCTGTAACACCCGAAATGAAAAACGACCTCTCCTACAAATATAAATCCGCAAAAGACCGGGATGGGACATATTATTATGTAAAATTCTTTTCAAAAAAGCTGAATGCCATCAATAAAGAGTGCGCTAGGGGTGGAATAGCTAATGTTTTAAAATTTCCAGGCCAATTCGTAGAAAAAGCAGGAGAACCGAATATTGGCATTAACAAGCAATTTCCAAACTTTTTCATTTCTTTTAGTCTAAGCAGCTATTATTGTGTTGTGGGCGCAGGTTCACTCACAGCCGCTGAAAAAGCCACTATTATGACACAAGAAGATTTGGTCAAAAAGGACCTTTCTGATGCACTTCAAAACTCAATTTTAATAACAGAATAGTTTATTTTGTCATTTTCACAATCGATCTCGCCACTCAACTAGGACACATTAGGAGTTGTTGATTTTGTGAAAATTAATCGAAACATCTTTAATCCACTTTGCCACTCCAGCAGGATCATGTCCAGAACAAGAGCTGCCACACTTCCAAATAATCATTTTTGCTGGCGTATCCAATTTTTGATTAATCGCTAATTTCTCTAAGCGCTTACCTACAACCTGAACTTTTTCTTGCTCGTTGCGCGCATAGGGAGAGAGACTAAGCGTGGGAAAACCAAACCTATAAAAACCTTCGCTTGCGGGTGCATAGGCAGAGATTACAAGATGTGGCTTTACCGCCTTTACTCTGTCACGTATATCTCTCAATAAAGCTTCCATGGCATTCGCCTGCCATTCAAAAAGAGCATCCGGCATTAATGATGTGCTGGTATAATTGATTGAGTTTCATGGCAGGAATTATAAACTTGCAAAGACATCTGTGCATAGCAAACTGTACAGCGCGAGACTCTTCTGCTCCGCTGCCTTACTCACTCTACTATCCTTACCTACTCTAGTCGGATAAAAAAGGAAAACGGTGAAAGAGCATCATCTCATCCCATACCACGCAATGCCTTCATAGTTCCAGATGTCTTGCGGATAGGTGTTTTGAATGTATTCCTTCTCTGCTTGACTAACGGTATAGAAGTGAACAGCATGAGCCTGAGAATAGAATCTGTACAGAGGTGTAGTGAAAGATTGCGGTGCTTCGTGTGCATACCATGCAATACCTTCATAGGTGAATTTGGCTTCAGGGTATTTATTGTTGATCAGTTCGTTTTTCTCCTCTTCAGAGATCGTGTAGAAGTGCTTCTTGTTTTTCATGGAGTAGGAGCGGTGGATCGGTGACATACCGGGGAGACTATCGCTGATAGCAGTATAGGCAACGCCTTCATAGTTCCATGTGCGAGGCGAATATGTAGCGATGATGTGATTTTTTTCACCTTCTGAAATGGTATAGAAGTGAGCCTGGAATTCTTCAGAATAGAAGCGGTGAACGGCTTGTGGAGTAGCAACCGGCGATGGAACTTCTTCAGGAGAGAAATCCGTAAGATAGATGTCCGCGCCGCCATTACGCATATCCGACCATGCCAAACGACTGCCGGAGATCGTCGGTGTTTCTTGTATCGCAGAGCTTGTTGTGACACGTGTCTCTTTTTTGGTGGCAAGGTCGTAGAGATAGATATCGAGATTGCCATTGCGGTTGTCTGCCCATGCCACCTTATTACCAGAAATTGCCAGATCTCGTAGGTCCGTTGTTGTATTTTTTGTTACCTTTACTTCTGTTTTTGTATCAATGTCATAGACGTAGACATTGTACCGCCCTGTTCCATTTTCGTTATATCTGTACGCCACCTTATTACCAGAAATTGCAACAAAGTCCATACGATCTCCCTTGTCGCTAATCAAGGGATACGTTGTGACACTCGTGAAGATGTTATACAGCCGTAGTAGCCCATTGGGATTGCTGGTTGTATCAGACCACACAACGTAGTTGCCAGATATTGCGGGGCGTTCCTGATATTTCCCCTCGGAAGTAACAAGTCGCTTCTCCGTATACTGTACCCAGTGTACCATAGAAAATGTTTTTGCAAAACACACTACTTACTTTCCCCGATATACGGCACATACCTGATCCAGCATCGCCGTCGCCGTCATTTCGTGCACAATCATACCCTTGTCATAGTTCTTCACGCGCTCCGCCGGTGCACCAAGATCAAATACCGCAAGCGGCATATGCATCTTCATCACTTCTTCTGCTGTATAAGAAAACGTCTCCGGCCAAATGGAAGGAATGATAAACACATCAATCTTATAGTGTTCCGTGAGAGATACAATCTCCCCTTGCTGAAAAATACCGTGTACCGTCAATGCTTCGCTGTGCATCTTGAGTGCCAAATGCCCGATCACAACAACCCGCACGGGTAAGTGCCGTCGTTCAATCTCTCGCACCATATCGCGCACAATATGCGAACCTTTTTGATAATTGATACCGCCTAAGACACCAACCACTATCTCCTGCCCGACGGTCCTTGGTGTAATCTTTGGTTGTGCTGTAATGTAGTGCACTTCATGTGGGATAATTGTAATGCGATCGGCAATGCTGGGATATGCGCGCACCATTATCTCCTTTGATGACTGCGAAAAACACACAATTGCATCCATACCTTGTAAAAACGCCAACCATCGCTTGCGCCATATCCGTATATCTTTCTCATTGCTATATACACGAAAATCTCCTTTATTGTGTGCCATGCATCGCATACAGACCTCCACATCCTGCGGCACGCCACAATATACACCTCTATCATTCAGCAAATTGAAACTCGGACACACTGCATAGAAATCATGTACTAAAAACGTACTCCGTGCTTTCGTGCGTGCAATCATCTCTGTGATCCATGTCAACATTGCAAATGGTGCTGGGTACGATACCACCTGACTCACCACAACCTCATGTAGTGGCACTTGCGCCAATACCCACACAAGGTCCTCCTGTGTTGACGCCTCCATAATGCCGTAGTGTTCACCGACATGATATGCTAGGTGGTAAACATCTTTTGTCACATTATAGCTCACTACAATCGCCGCATTGCCCGCCGCCACGATCTCGGCTATGCGTTCTTTAGTAGATGCATTTGCACCACCACCAAGTTCATGATCAATGTATAGTACTGTTTTTTTAGCACACAGATTGGCAGCAATCCACAAAAGCAACACCATACGCACGCCTCGCAATGGATCATCTGTGATAAATTGTTGTATGATCCGATCATATCCAGGGTAGCGCTGATTGAGTGTACGCAAGTTCTGCGCCAATAACTTCTGTTTCTCTTTTGACAAAAATGAACCGCCATGTTTGTGGTAAACGAAGAGATTGGGCACTACAACATTAGTAAACCCTGCAGCAATCGCACGTTGGCACCAATCATTTTCCTCCGCATACCCGCGCCCAAATGCCTCTGCATCAAATGTGCCGATACGGTCATATGCTGCCTTGTTCATCGCCATGCAAAAGCCCATTCCTGTCGGCACCGTAATCCACTCCTGTGGTACAAGTTTCTGAAAAAAGTGGTCCACCTGCGCAACCGTAGCATTACATAGCATCGCATTATTGGTGATGATCTCTGGAAAACTAAAAATTTCACCGGCATTGGTCATTGGCGTAGCGCTGGCGATGGTAGCATCTTCTATAATTGGACGCAGCAAACGCGATAGCCATCTGGGCGGCACTTCCGTATCCGTGTTGAGCACTACACAGTGCGACCGTGCCTGTGCCATGCCGGCATTTACCGAACGAACAAACCCCACATTTTCCGCATTACGTTGCACAATGATCTCTGCAGACGGATAGCGCTCTGGTAATTGTGCTACAAACGACATCACCTGTTCATCCGGTGATGCATCATCAATCACAATCACACGATATGGCATGTCAGTATGCGCCACAATACTGTCAAATAGCGGTGCAAGATACTCATAGCCATTGTACACTGGGATGATGATATCGATCGGTGGGCCATCATATGACATAGGTACATCACGCGACGTCGTGGGTCGTACCACCTCACGTACGTGCTTCATGTGTGCGGGAATTTTATGTCGCATGCGGTAATGATCGTACTCCTCTCGTGACGCCACACCCTTACCATAACGCACGAAATAATACAGTCGTCGCACTGTACGCACAATACCCTCGCTGCGTATTGTTGCAAAAAAGGATCGCATCAAGTAGAGATATTTTTTTACCTGTCGCCTACTCACCATAGTGTTGATAATTTATTTTTTCCATCGTGCCCATCCTGCAGACACATATTTTGCCGCAAACCGCTGTGGTTGCGTGAGTGCAAAACGCACCTTCTCATACAGTTCTTTTGCCTTCCAAAATGGCGACTGGTGCATCTGCGCAATCACTGCATCTCGCTCATGCACGCGATCCATCACAGCTCCCTTCGCATGCATCGCCGCCACATGCGCGGCAAGCACTGCCGTAATCGTCCCACGACGCGATGCCTGCGCCGTGGCAAAGACACGTTGCAGCGTCGCACAGTAGTTTTCCTTTGTGAACATGCGTGTCACAAACGCTCTACCGTTTTCCCCGTAGCGCTGTACAAGATCGGGATGCGCAGCACAATGCACTATATGTGCTGCAAGTGCATCCACATCGCCCGGTGCATACAGCAACCCATTCTCCCCATCCCGCACCAGCTCCGGCGTCGCGCCAGATCGCACACCGATCACCGCCTTACCGCACAACATCGCTTCCACTGGCGTGCGCCCAAAACCTTCAAACACTGAGCATGTCAGTAACACATCCGCCTGATCATACACATCACGTACCGTTTTTACATAGCCAACAAAATGCACCTGCGCACTAACACCTTCCTTCTCCACCAACGTACGTACCTTTGTCGCATAATCTCGATCCTCTTCCCCGCCGACAAGTGCCAGCTCCACCAGCGATCCACGCCGGATTGCCGCAGCCACAGCAGAAACGGCATCATGCTGCCCCTTACCCTCTGCCAAATTGCCTACAACCACAATTTTCAGTGCATTTTTATCCATGAAAAAGCGTTGCGCGTCCGCCGATGGTGGCATCACCTCTACCATCTCGCCACCCACCACATATTTTCCAGACGGTCCAACATGCTCCTCATAGTATGCCTGCAGCGCCTGCGAACTGAACAGCACTGTATCTGCCATATCCGTGATGAATCGCAAGCGGTCACGACTATCGTCCAAAAATACTATCCCATGCTCCGCGCGCCCAAATTCCGCCACGCGCCAGATGTGTGGAATGCCAAGGAGTCGCGCAGCAATCGCACCTTCATCAATCACTGACGTACTCGTGACGACAAGATCGGGATGCACATTGGCAATGCACGATGCTACATCAATTGCTGCGTGAAAAATCGTACTACGATAGAATTGCTCGTCGCCAATAAACGCCCGTGTACTCCACGGCATCGGCGTCACAGCATAGCTAATCGGCATATCCAAACAATCTTCCGCAAAAAAGCCGTGTGCCGGTAAAATGACATGCGGCACAATGCCATGCGGCACCATTTGACGGATCATATCCTTAAGAGATTTCTCCGCACCATACCGATTAGCAGAATGCGAAATAAATGATACCATTGTCAATTTTCTGCGCGGCACAAATAGTGCAAAATGTTCTTCGTGCGCCAATACGTCCGGCACAGCGTCGGGATTGA
>CAYRUU010000023.1:0-14568 GCA_964427825.1 uncultured Micavibrio sp. | reverse complement strand
CCCACGCTGGATAGCGATACTCTGGCAGACGCCATTGTGCGTCTTGCACAAGATCCTGCTGCACGTACGCGCCTCAGCAAAAACGCCGCAGCGTTTGCGCACGACACATTTTCCATTTCTCTCATTGCTCACACCTATGAAGACCTCTACAACAACCTTTAGCGAACACATCACCGAGGAGTCCCCGCACCGCTTCACATTCAAAACGCCGCGTATGGACGTGCCGGCGGCATTTTTCATGAGCCGCGATTTGTTGCCGGATGCGGAAACGTTTGCCAAAGTGGAAGACATCGCATCCAACAAAGACACGCTGTTTCGCTACACCGTCGCCATGCCCGATGTGTCCTCCAAGCCAGGGCGCAAAAATGCATCCGGCACGACGATCGTTTCCGAAAAATACATCCTCCCACAAGTGAACGACTCCGACCCCAACTGCGGTATGCGCCTTGTTGCCACATCACTCACCGACACCAACACCACGTCGGAAGAACTGGATCGCCTGTTTCAACGACTCACTGCCGTCGTACCCACCAAAAAATTCATCGGCACGTATGCGCCATTTCGCACGATTGTGGATATTTGCCGTCGTGGCACCATTGCCGCCATAGAGCACTTCGGCATCACCACCGCCGATGAATTGCACAACACGCAGAGCGGTGGCAATTTTTTTGATCGCGAAATGACGCGACAAGACATCTTTGACGCCATCCCCCGCCTGTACATGCACTTTGCACAGCTGCGGCTGGGTGTGATTGGCGCCGCAGGCAATCACTTCGTAGACCTCATGAAAGTCACCGACATTGCAGATCCCGCAAAAGCCCGACAGCTAGGCATCACCAAAGGGCAATACCTGTTTATGATCCACACGGGATCGGGTATCCTGGGACAATACACCATGTACACGCACACGGCCAAAAAGCCCGAACATTTCTCGCAGGCACTGATGGTGGCGCTGGGGCGGTTGACCTTTCGCACCACCAAAAAAGCCGTCTACAAAAAGATGCAAGAAAAAATCGTGCGCCATATGCGCGGCGACAATCGCCTTTTGACCTATGACGGCGATGGTCCTGACGGCGAACTCTATATGCGTGCCCGCGCGGCGGCGTCCAATTTCGGCACGGCAAACCGCGCCGTCATCACACACAATATCGCCACCGCCGTACACGACATCCTCGGGCGCGACGCACACATGCGCCTCATCTACGACATGCCACACATCTCCATCACGCGCGAACACCACTTTGACGCGGACGTGTGGGTACATCGCTCCAACACATCGCGCGCATTCGGTCCGTCGCAGATGCACCACCACCCCGTCTTTGCCATAACAGGCGAGCCGGCGTTTATCCCATCGTCCATGAGCACCGATGCATACATCTGCGTCGGAACCGACCGCAATCACGACAGCTTCTTTTCCGCGCCACACGGCACTGGCAAAGGCACCAATACCGACGAACAATCCATCACCACAAAAGACGAACTCTTCGCCAAAATGCACCAAAAGGGCATCACCCTGCACAATGCCAAGTCCTCCATCGTCGTCAATCAAGATTCTGCCCGCTACAAAAATATCGCGCGTGTCATTGAAGGCGTGGAAGACAACGGTATTGCCCATGTCGTTGCCACGATGCGCCCCGTGCACGTCATTATGTATTAATCCATAACACCACGCGATGCTATGAACGTCAGACCCCCTCCTTCTTCGCGCATGGGGCATTGCACCCGACGCCATCATCGTCACCTATCCCGGTGAGTTTGTGCGCCTTGGTGCCACGGACCTGATCGTGGATGCGTTTGCGCGCATCTGGCAGGGCGGCGCCAACGCCCACATCGTTTATCTTTGCGCTTGCCGCATCAAAAACGCTGCCGACGCCGCCAAAAAACGCGACGTTGTGGCACGCCTTATGCAGCTGGGTATCGCTGACCGCGTGCGCTTCACCGATACCTACAGCAACATGAACGCCGTGTACAACCTTTCCGACATCATCATCTTTCCCGTTGCGGACATGCGCGGCAAATTTGACGTACCGCTGGCGATGGTGGAACCCTACCTCTGCGAAAAGCCTGTGATCGCTTCCCACTTACCGCGCCTTGCGGAGTTTTCAAACCCCGCAATCAATGTTATACTACCCACGCTGGATAGCGATACTCTGGCAGACGCCATTGTGCGTCTTGCACAAGATCCTGCTGCACGTACGCGCCTCAGCAAAAACGCCGCAGCGTTTGCGCACGACACATTTTCCATTTCTCTCATTGCTCACACCTATGAAGACCTCTACAACAACCTTTAGCGAACACATCACCGAGGAGTCCCCGCACCGCTTCACATTCAAAACGCCGCGTATGGACGTGCCGGCGGCATTTTTCATGAGCCGCGATTTGTTGCCGGATGCGGAAACGTTTGCCAAAGTGGAAGACATCGCATCCAACAAAGACACGCTGTTTCGCTACACCGTCGCCATGCCCGATGTGTCCTCCAAGCCAGGGCGCAAAAATGCATCCGGCACGACGATCGTTTCCGAAAAATACATCCTCCCACAAGTGAACGACTCCGACCCCAACTGCGGTATGCGCCTTGTTGCCACATCACTCACCGACACCAACACCACGTCGGAAGAACTGGATCGCCTGTTTCAACGACTCACTGCCGTCGTACCCACCAAAAAATTCATCGGCACGTATGCGCCATTTCGCACGATTGTGGATATTTGCCGTCGTGGCACCATTGCCGCCATAGAGCACTTCGGCATCACCACCGCCGATGAATTGCACAACACGCAGAGCGGTGGCAATTTTTTTGATCGCGAAATGACGCGACAAGACATCTTTGACGCCATCCCCCGCCTGTACATGCACTTTGCACAGCTGCGGCTGGGTGTGATTGGCGCCGCAGGCAATCACTTCGTAGACCTCATGAAAGTCACCGACATTGCAGATCCCGCAAAAGCCCGACAGCTAGGCATCACCAAAGGGCAATACCTGTTTATGATCCACACGGGATCGGGTATCCTGGGACAATACACCATGTACACGCACACGGCCAAAAAGCCCGAACATTTCTCGCAGGCACTGATGGTGGCGCTGGGGCGGTTGACCTTTCGCACCACCAAAAAAGCCGTCTACAAAAAGATGCAAGAAAAAATCGTGCGCCATATGCGCGGCGACAATCGCCTTTTGACCTATGACGGCGATGGTCCTGACGGCGAACTCTATATGCGTGCCCGCGCGGCGGCGTCCAATTTCGGCACGGCAAACCGCGCCGTCATCACACACAATATCGCCACCGCCGTACACGACATCCTCGGGCGCGACGCACACATGCGCCTCATCTACGACATGCCACACATCTCCATCACGCGCGAACACCACTTTGACGCGGACGTGTGGGTACATCGCTCCAACACATCGCGCGCATTCGGTCCGTCGCAGATGCACCACCACCCCGTCTTTGCCATAACAGGCGAGCCGGCGTTTATCCCATCGTCCATGAGCACCGATGCATACATCTGCGTCGGAACCGACCGCAATCACGACAGCTTCTTTTCCGCGCCACACGGCACTGGCAAAGGCACCAATACCGACGAACAATCCATCACCACAAAAGACGAACTCTTCGCCAAAATGCACCAAAAGGGCATCACCCTGCACAATGCCAAGTCCTCCATCGTCGTCAATCAAGATTCTGCCCGCTACAAAAATATCGCGCGTGTCATTGAAGGCGTGGAAGACAACGGTATTGCCCATGTCGTTGCCACGATGCGCCCCGTGCACGTCATTATGTATTAATCCATAACACCACGCGATGCTATGAACGTCGTCACACTCAAAGAATATATTATCACCACACTGCAATTGGACGATCTAGACCAACCACGCAAGGACAAAATCGCCCAAGACCTCGTCATGTTGGCAACAGAGCAAACGTTTGACGATTTGCTGGAAAACGTGAGCAGTACGGACCTGGACAACCTGCAAAAGTATGCCGACATCCAACCAGACGCAATCCCCGCCATGTTTCAAGAAACCGACAAACACCTCCAACAATTTTCCCTTATCTTTAACAAGCATCTCCATGAAACCCTTCGAAAATCCATCGCGGCCGCCGACGCAGGAGCGGCCTGACAGGGAAAAAGAGCCAATGCGCAATACTTCCGAGGTGCGTCAGGAAACCCCTGCGGAGATTCGTGCCGCACGGATTCAAGACACGCTTAACGAAGGATTAGCAAGATACGGTGATCTACGAGAAGATGTGACAATAGACCATATAAAAAAAAGAAAAGGGCTCCTGGGAGAAGTTGGGAGTGATAGTGTGGAAAATTTTGTTACAACGCTACAAGAAATGCCCGTCAGCATAACACCAGAAGGACAGTTGTATGACGATCTTGATTACACGTTTTTTTCGGAAATTGATGCGGCATTGACACCGGCGGAGCGTACGGATTTTCACAAAGAGCTCATGAATCTTCGCGTGGAAGCAGCGGAACGCATCATGAATCCCGACGGCGCAGATATGAACATGCACCCGGAAAAATCTTATCGTGAAGCCATACAAAACGCACCGCGCGAGCAGCGCTTTTTGGAGGAAGAACGTATCAAAACGATTGAAACGGCATTACGTGGCACAATCCGTGCTATCATTCCGGATAAACTTGCCGCAGCGTTATCACAGGAAGACATGGATTATCTCCTTGACGACGCGTCACAGGTTTCCGAGACTCTGCGCATAGTGGAAAAAGTACGAACAAAACAAAAAAAGGAAGACCAGGGAGATAAAGCGCATCGCTCCATTGACTTTTCCATCGGACAACTCCAAACCCAAGATCGTGACGGTATCAACGAAGAGCACTATGGACCGCAAAAGCGCGATAATACATCGTATGGCGGTATGATTCGTGGAACTTTTTAAGACATGCAACAAAGAACATATGTCATCTTTTGAACATCGCAATGTGCCAAAGACGGAAGGAGGAGGACAGGAGTTGCCAACGACTGAACAGGCAAACCACACACCGGAAAACACCCCGGAACAGACCAATACCGAAGTACGTGCAAAGAAGATTGACACATTTCTTGCAGGAGAAAATATCAAACGTGACGCACATGTCATAGAAACGACAACACTCCAAAAAATCATCGCGCGCAAAGCCATAGCAGCTGCAGCCGCCGGACTTTTTCTGTTTGGCGCAGCGGAACATGCGCACGGCGTACAAGACCCGCATCCCACCACCGCAACGCACAAAGAGTGGATCACACTCCATGATGAACAGCCCTCCACAGAAACAGAAATCACGAAAGATCTCCCCGCATCTCTCAAAGATCTCCCAACGGGAACAACACTCCGCAGAGAATTGGCGGAAGCGCACGCGCTTGAAGACCTAAAAGCATTTGCCGACAAAGCCGATACTACCTTTGAAGGTATATTTTCCGCATCTCTTCCCGTAGAAATATCCTCCACATTGACAATGGATCAGGAGGAGCTATTGTCTAAAAAAATTACAGAGGCACGTGTTGCCGCCGCACGACAATTGATAAATCCCCTCGGCACCACAAAAAATCCGGAGGCGGCATATCGTCATGACGGCGCCGCAGAACATACGACACCACAATCCACCGAGGATCGCACCACCACCATAGAAAGTGCCCTGCGTGCAGATATTCAAAGTCTTCTGCCACAAGAAACCATAAGCGCCCTATCACCGGAAGACCTTACCGAGTTTTTGGATGAGATGTCCCATGTTGCAGAAGATCTTTCCGATCACAACATTATACAGCAAAATAAAATATTACAACAGAAGGCTCTCCCCTCCATTGACGCCTATATCGGCGTATCGCTATCCAGTCGTGACACCGCACCACAGGAAAATACTGACGTCTATGACGCATCCAGCAAAGAAACAGCAGAACAAATCTTTGGTGTACGTATTTCCGGCAATCTCAACAATCTGTCTCCGGAGGCGATCACAGAAGCATTTGGTGATGAAATACAAAGCATCACGGAACGCCCCACACAAAAAATTGCCAGTCAATTATTGGGGTTTGCCATCACCAAGTAGGACACTAACACCTATTCTTATTATTTCTTTGCACATGCCAACGTTAGCAGTTTTGTCATCAAACGTTTTTGCGACAGTCCGCTTGCTTCCCAGAGTTTCGGATACATACTGATTGCTGTGAAACCGGGGATGGTGTTGATTTCATTGATGTAAATGTCATTTTTTGCCGTGACGAAAAAATCCACGCGCGCCATGCCGTCGCAGCATAACACCTCCATTACTTTCGCCGCCATCGTCTGCACAGAGCGCGCTGTGCCAACGGGAATGTGCGCCGGAATTGCCATCGTAGCACCCTTGTCATCATGATACTTCGCGTCATAGGAATAGAAATCGTGCGTCGGCACAATCTCACCCGGTACCGACACGGACAAGTTTCCAGCGGCACCAAGTACCGAACACTCTACTTCTTTGCCATCAATGTATTGCTCCACAAGAATCTTTTCATCGTGGCGAAATGCATCCGTCAGTGCCGCCGCAAACTCACCCTGCTTGGTCACCTTGTGCACACCGACCGATGATCCGGCATTTGCCGGCTTCACGAAAAACGGTACACCCAACGCACGCGCCACGCGCCCATAGGTAATTGCACTTTTCTCTCCGCGTGTAAACACCAAAAAATCGGCAATTGGTAGTTGCGCATCGCGCAACAAACGCTTTGCCACATCCTTGTCCATGCCCACTGCCGATCCCAAGATGCCGGGACCGACACACGGCACGCCATACATTTGACACAGTCCCTGCAACGATCCGTCTTCGCCATTGCGCCCATGCAAAACCGGAAACACCACGCCAATCTTTGTGGTGCTGTTACCCTTGCGCAGCACGCATGCACCTTTTACATAATCCATCGCCACATGCGCGCGTCCATCAAATGCATCAATCGCGCCGCGTTGCAGATCGCGCCGCCGCCCCTCCCACCAGTGCCCATCACGATCAATCGCCACCAAGACCATGCGGTATTTCTTCTCATCAATTGCCGACACCACATTTTTTGCCGACAGGAGTGACACATCATGCTCCGATGATTTGCCGCCATAGAATACCGCCACCGTGATTTTCTTTGTCCGCTGTACACGCTTTTTCATAGAAGGTGTTGCTTACTGTATAAAAACCCCCTCTTCCCCATCTCCCAGTGTACAGTATCCCTATTTTTTAGGGAAATACTTCTTTCGTCAATGTACCCTTGTCGGTTCAGATCCTTTTGCTGGTTCACGTCTCCTGACGTGAACCATAGCATTCACTCTTCTCTGACCGTGCTTCAAGAGCCGACAGTCCAATTTACTGCTTCTTCAAGATATAGCCTTGCTCCATCGCACCGTCAATCTTTTGCCCATTGGCATCCAGTGCTTGGATGTAGCCCTCGCTCACAAAAAACATTTTTGCATCATCGCCAGACAATGTGACCGTCGAGCCATCATCACTCCACGTCAATGTGCCGGTGTCGGTAAACGTAGCACCATCCGCATCACCCTTGTACACCGACACAATAGTGTAGGTGTTATCACTGTTCAGCATCACTGTCGTATCAATCCCTTCGCATGAGGCACACGGCATCACACCATTATAGGTTCCATTCCAATCCACGGCAGATTCTGTGGTGTGCATATCAGGCACCATGCTTTCCGTCATCGTGTTCTCTACCTCCACCGATGGATCCTCCACCACAGTTGTGCGGTTACCACAGCCAGAAAGAAAGGCTGTTGCACCCAATACACATACTCCTGCAAAAAATGCTTTTCGTTTCATATGCATTTTATTACGACAACCGCATCATGATGAATCGTACATGCTACGGTGCCCACATTAGTATTTATATTTATAGTATATATGATATCTTCAAAAATAGCGAGAAGTGTACCGTTGCACAGCCAGAATGACCTTGTAACGCTAGGCGTTCTTGTGTTTTTCCTTTATTTTTCCTTTATTGTACCATGTGGTTATTTTCGCATAAAGAACATTCTCTCGTTCACCTAATAGATTCGGCGGAGTAATTGTGCGACACCATACACGATTATCGGACAGCCGAAAAGAATGATGTAAATAATGGGCGACAAAACAACATCTCCTTTGCCAAAAAGAATAATCCCGCCAAACGCATAGAGGCTCTGCAAAGAATGACTTACCATAGCGGCAGTCAAGGATCGGGTTATGAGGTATACTACGCTAAATCCAACGCTAGTGACGAAATATGCCGCAACCATCGTCATCTCAAAATTGCTGATGTGCGGGAGGATGAAAGCAATAGCAGTGAACGTCATCGCAAGCATAGCTGGCGCGGAAAAAAGGGAATCACTTTTCTTGAACCAACGCGTTAACCCATCATGAAACGAGCGAAGCATCACCGCTCGATAAACAATTTCTTCACAAACCGGCGCTAAAATCACACCGCTGATAATGACCACCAGCTGATCAGAAAAACCACCACTAAAAATTGTCCTGAATAACTCCGCCGGATCGGAATGTACACCACTCATCTTTGACAGCAGATAAAAAAGAGTGTGGGTAACCACAAAAACAACAAGAATAATAATACTACTGGATTTAGTAAGCCCTTTGTCCAACCCTAGATCGGAGCGACTGGGCTTTTTCCATTGCAGAAGCCACACCAAACCAACCGCCAAAATCGGCAATAAGAGCATCTGCACGATTGGAGAGATTGTCGTCATGAATCCTGACTCAGGAATAAAGAGAAACATAAAAGAAGGCACCACAATGATCAGCGACACCAATAGCCCGTACCACAATTTCCAGCTCGTTGTTTGTCCCGCTAGTTGATTTTTCAGCTTCATATAGTTTAGGGTAAAAAAATGAATAACCTATTTATATAGTATAGGAAAAATGATAAAAAGCCACTATCGAACAATGACGGAGAAAGAGGATACAAAGAAAACCGGGGTACCACTTTCTAGCGCTGCATTTTTCAGGTGTTGAAAAAATCCTCCACTCCCCTTACAATGAAGCTATGTATATTATTACCATTTCCGGTCTTGACGGATCGGGTAAGTCCACGCAGGCACGCTTCGTGCAACAGTGCCTCCATCGCAACGGTGCGCGCGTGCGCTATTTCAATGCAACGCAGTTTTCCATCGCGCACCTGCTCACCATCGGACGCGCGCGCAACGCCGACGGCAAAACCCACGACGTCACGCAGGCGACACCGTTTGCCATTTGGTTGCGCACGATTGCGCTTTTTGTGGACGCGGTGCGTTTTCGCGTATGGATCTCGTGGCTTGGCGGGATGCGCGGCGTCACACACATCGTCTCGGACCGCTACTTCTACGACAGCATCATCAACATCGCCTATCTCTCCAAAAAAACCTACATGCCGTGGTTTCGCGCGCTCATTGTGCCACCGACCTATGCCTTTCTCTTGTCCGTTCCGCCCGATGCCATCATGACGCGCGACGCCCCACCGGCACAAGGCACGGATTATCTCATTCACAAAGATATCCTCTACCGCGACTATGCGCGCACGCTTGCTCTGCGCCGTATTGATGGCAATCGCTCGCAAGAGGTCATTGCGGCGGATCTTTGCGCCATCATTATCTCTCACAAAACCCTATGAAACATTTCTCACGATCACTGATCTGGCTGACAGTATCAGAAATCATCTTCACAATTGCCGGTTATATTATCCACTCCGCCCTCGGCCGTATTCTCGCGCCAAGCGACTATGGACGCTACAGCCTCGTCATCACCCTTACCACCATGATCATCGTCCTGATCGGCAACGGCATCCCTACGGCAATGGCAAAATACCTGAGTGAAATCATTGACAAAGATCCGCGACACATCCAACCCATCAAGCGTAAAACCATACGCATGCAAGCGGTGCTGATGCTGAGTGTAACGGTGGTCTTTTTTCTCGCCGCACCGCTCATCGCCCACCTCCTCGGCGATCCCACACTCACACCACTTTTCCGCTTTTCTGCACTGATCATTCCGGCATTTGCCGCAGCATCGTTCTACTTCTCCTTTTTCACTGGACTGCACTTCTTTCGCCTGCAAGCGACGCTCAAAACCGTCCGTGCACTTGGGCGCGTCATCTTCATCATCACATTGGCGTACTTTTTCGGTGTACCCGGTGCCGTTGGCGGCTACATTGCTGCACCTCTCTTGGTGTTTGCCGTCGCCATCGCGTTTGATTTCTTCTACACCAAAAAAATCTATCCCGCCGTGCGCGCAGAAAAACCCATTGCGCTCAGTCCCACATTTTCCACGCGCGCCATCATCGCCTTCGCATGGCCGTTAACACTCTTCCTCCTCTTCTACCAACTCATTTCCAGCGTTGATCTCTATCTCGTCAAAGCCCTGCTACACGACGACTACCTAACCGGACTCTATAATGCCGTCATCACGTCTGGTGGCATTCCCTACTTCCTCTTCTATGCGCTCACCATCATCCTCCTACCCGCCATTTCCAAGACAACCGCAGAACGCAACACCGCCGAAACCACGCACCTCCTCACCAAATCCCTGCGCCTCATGGTCTTTGTCCTCGTGCCACTCGTCACACTGCTTGCCCTCTATAGCACGCAAACACTGCATCTCATCTACGGTAGCGCCTATACCGCCGCCGCAGATCCGATGCGCATCTATACCATCGGCATCGGCATGCTCACGGTGTTCTATGTCCTCAGCTTCGCCCTCAATGGCGCCGGCTTTGTTAAAGTGCCCATGCGCATCGCTTTTGTCGGCTTGGTGATCAATAGCGTCATCAATATCTTCCTCATTCCACACTACGCCTTGACTGGTGCTGCCATCGCCGAGTTTATCACGGGATTCTTTTTGATGCTTGCCGCATTGTGGAGTATCTACCGCCACTTTGCCGTACACATCCCATCGCGCCTGTGGTGGGCGTCAGCTCTCGGTGCCGTTGTCATGCTCCTTGTTGCGCGCATTCTCCCGGACCACGCATTGTGGTTTGTCTTCTCTAGCACAGCTCTCACAGCACTCTATTTTCTCGTTCTACGTTTTTGTGGCGCACTCACACCCGCGGACATTCGGACATTCCTTCCTTTCACAAAATCCCGCACACCGTAACACAACGCGCAAAAAAGACCGCACGCTTGCGGCCTTTTTATTGTTGACAGAGAACCGAAAATGTCTACTTGATCGTAAACGTCACGTGCACGGTTGACACAATCACATTTTCCCCGACAGGTACAACGGGTGCACTTTCTTCTTTCATGTCCATCGCGCGCATCCCGGCGGCATAGAGTGGCCGTGGCACATTGCCGCCGCGATCTTCATCAAAACGCACCACACCACCCAACTGCACATCCAAATCTTTGGCAATCTCTTTTGCCTTGCGTCGCGCATCGGCAATGGCATCGGCGCGCAGCTTCTCGCGCACTGCATCTTCATCGTCCACAAAGAACGTGAGTTGTGACACGTCGTCCACACCGGCGCTATTCACAAGATCCAGCACCGCCGACACCGTGTCAAGGTTGCGCACCTTGACCTCCACGCGCTGCGACACGCGATAGCCGTCAAAACGCTGCGTAGTGTCTGCATAAGTATACTCCGGCGACAAGTCATAGAAAACTGTTTTGATATCTTTTTCCTCAACACCCGTTTTTGCCAACGCCGCCATGAGATTCTGCATGCGCTCATTGACCGATTGCGTTGCAACTGCCGTGCTGCGATTCTTTGCCGTCACGCCAAATGATACTTTTGCCGTGTCCGGCGTGACAAACGTCTCCGCTGTTCCATCCACAGTAATCACCTGATCTGCAGTGTTGGTGTTGACAGTGATCTCACGATTGACAAACACGCCATACGCCACCAAGAGAAAGGTAGCGACAATGCACCCGTAGGCGATCATGTGCAGTGCTGTGTGATGACTTCGCTGTTGTTCATGCATAGTATGTTGTGTGAAAAAATTATTTTCAAAAAGAAATACCCGACAACTTAGACGTCTGTACGCTCACCGGCATCACGTCGCCGACGTACGGTGCGCCACACAGCACGAAGTACCAAAACGACGACCCAGAGCACTGCACCATACATTACGAGAATCGGCACAATACGCACAACAAGCACAATGAGGATGTTGACAAATCCTTGCATGTCCGCAAACAGCCCATAGACACCTTCCTTTGCAACTTGCAACGGACGCCACTGATCTGACAGTGTGACTGCGCGATCCTCGCTCAATGAGATGTCAATGCGCGCATGATCCGTCTGCGACGCCATGTATGTCAACTGCGCCCGCATCTGCTCAATCTCGCCACGCACGCGCTGCACTTGACGCGTCACCTCCAAAATATCGGAGATCTTCGTCGCCTGATCCAAGACCTTAATATACGCCTGCTCTTCCGCCGTGGCATTGGCGATACGCTTCTCCAAGTCGCGATATGCCAACGTGACATCTTCACTGCCCGTCGATTCATGTGTCACGATCGTCGCTACTTTTTTGATCGCCGCAAACGCATCGACAAACTGTGCCACCGGCACGCGTACCGTCACCGTACCGCTCTTGACGTCATCCGTACGGCGCGCAAGAGAAGTCGCGGAGACACTGCCGCCATACTGCTCAGCGATGGCTGTGATGGCAGCAACGGCGTCATCCACTCTGTCCACGCGCATACTGATCTGCCCGTCTTTCATCTCTTTTTTGTCCTGCGCCACCTCCACAGCGTCAGCATCCGTTGCCTTTGGTGTGCTCATGGTCGCCCCATCATGCATTGGCGCCACGCTGGACAAAACGTCCGCATTCTTTGTATACAACTGCGCCTCAGGCATTGCCACATCACCAGAAAGACCGCGCGCCGCACCACGTGCACCATAGCCATCTTCATTCCACGTCGTCACGCGCGCATTATGCCCACGCAACCCAACCACCAAAATACCAACAAAAAGAACCACACCCACAACACTCACAAGAATCACGCTACCGATGATTTTTCCGATGTGCTTTCTTCCTTCATGCATATTGCTGTGTATTATGTATTATGTATTCTGTGTTATAAGTATACCACAAAATATCACACACCGCGTAACCGCTTCCTCGCTACTGCTCCTTGCGTGTCTCTCCCACCTGTCGCCAGAGATAACGCACCTGCACACCGGGAGAAAATACGGGATCGCGCTGCGACGGTATAAAAATTTTTTCATCCTCCGTCACTGCCTCCGGCTTGGCACGCAAATAGTATGCCGTCAATGTGCCAAACGACTGTTGTTCCATGATCGTCAGCCCGGGCATAAACTTCGCCAAAAAGGCTTCTTGATCGGACTGTGCACGAATAATGACAAAATAATTTCCCTTGCGATACAGTGGTGAGAGGTCCAAGGCAATTGGATCGCGCGGAATGCCGCGCGCATCGATACGCTCCCATAGCGCACGTTTGTATTCCGGCTGCGCATGTATAAATACCGCCTCGCCATTGTCCACATGCTTCCGCTCAATCCAATCCGCAATTGCCATCATCTGCCCGAACGTGACACGCACGCGCTCTTTTAGTACGCGGTCGCGGTGTACAATCTGCGCCGTCGGATCAACGGATGCCGCGCGCAGCTCGCCAAAATACCGCCATGTGAAAGACACATTACTCACAACACACAAAAGCACAAGCACCACGCCGACACCATAACCACCACGCGGCAACCACAGGCGCACACCACTCGCCACAAACCCCACCGCAAGAATCGCTACCGGCGCCACAAGTAAGAAGAAACGCGGCGCAAGATCATAGGCAAGCGGCACAAAAAAGACAAACACCACACCCGCCCACAATACCACCATGCGCAGAAAATCACGCTCCCGCGCGACGGATGTGTGGCGATAGAACTGCCACAGTGCAACAAATGCCACACCCAAAAATCCCAAAGCAACAACACCGCGCACAAAGCCTTGCCGACAATCATAGTCGCAGCGAATATCGGTGCCAGACAATGTCGGCATGCCCGCCATCTGATCGCCCGTGGCAATCATCCAGTAGTACTGCACATGCAAACTTGTGTTGGTCACCGTCTTCTCAAGCAGGGTGTGTTTTGCCGTGTCTTTTTCCTCGCCCTCTTCGTCGCTGTCATCCACACCGCCGCGCGCCAGAAGCGTTTCTGCAAAAGCCTTCGCATTATCACCGCCTGTTTTGATGTCATTGACAATGAGTGGTATATTCAACACAACAAAAACCGCAACCGCACACGCCCAATATCGCCATGCAATTGTTGTCCGCGTCCACAGAAGATACAGCACCGCCACAAGCGGCATAGTCACAAACGCCACGAAATGCAGACTCATCAAAAACGCCATCGCTGCGGCGGCCAGAACCAACCACCACCCCCGTCGCACATCTTCCGTGTCACTCGTGCGCAGCAGAGCATAGACAAAGAGCAGCGTGAACGGCGTCAAGAGATTTGGATTCCATCCAAAGCGGCTATAGGACACCAAAAAAAGCGACGTGGCAAAAATCGCACTGAGTCCCAGCGACAACCGCGGACCAAAGAAACGTCGCGTCAGTGCAAAAAACAGCCCAATTGCCACAATGTTGAGAAGTGCGATGATCGCGAC
>CAYRUU010000022.1:0-14832 GCA_964427825.1 uncultured Micavibrio sp. | reverse complement strand
GTACACGGTGTGCCCGAACAATTCCACGTTTGCAAGCCAATACCCTCACCATCAAGTCTTGTGTGTAAAGGTGTGCCCACAGTATTCATGATAATGTTATTGTGAAATTGTGTATTGGTGCCATTGATTTGATTGCGCACCGATGTGTCGTGGATGTAATTATACCGAATAATATTACCGTCCATTTTTCCCTCAACGCCTGCCACACCAACACCCCGACAATAGTTGCTTACCGGTGCCGAGACAGTATTGTATTCCACAATATTATGATTGACGCCACCATATTGCGCATCAACAGCAACCAATTCCAAGATCGTGTGCGAGCACTCAATCACTGTATTGTGGGCGATATGGTTATAGCTCGCACTGCCGGCAAGTTTAATGGAGTCACCAAGGACACCACCACCTCTGATCAACGAATTTTCGCTGGCATGCAAAAACGGATCAATATAATTATTGGTGATAGTTGAATGGTGTATACCGTGCGGTGTACTTCCCTGAAACACCAGACCGGATCCTGCATAGTATGTTATACGCGAATTTTTGAAATGAATCTGCTCACTCTCCGTGGTTGCTTCTGTAGAAAAAAACATCACACCATTCCCTCTGCCACCACGAAACTCCAGTCCATCAATCGTAATGTAGGGTTTGTTGGCGGAATCAAATACGCGGGGCAAGTCACTGCCCTCCACGCCGGGATTGGTATACTGCTGTGCGGGATTGCCGCTCGGGGAGTATAAATATAACTCTTTGTTCACCGCATCCCAAAAATATTTTTTCTGTTCACCAACAGCACTCACGCTGTCCGCCTTGCCAACAGCTGTGCCATCCACAAAGACCCTCCCAATATCGCCAATGCCGTTGCTGCGTGTCAATGATGCATTATCAACAAATGCCACACCTCCTGATACATAAAAACGAAAGGATATCTGTGAAATACCTGATGGCACCACAAAACTGCGAGAGACTTTTGTCCACTCTGCATAAGACGTAAAGCTGCTATATAGTATTGAGCCGCTGCCACTATATATTCCTGCAAGCACCTGACTCGCTCCTTCTGTTTTGAGGTACGCCTCATAGCGATACGTCTTTCCCGGCTCTACAGCAAAAGATTGTTGCACATATTGACTTCCCGAAGCTGCCGCAAGCCTTAAAGAGGATGATCCGGCGTAAGGACTAACCGTTTCTTGTGAAACCGTCATGTCGGCACTGCGCGTCCATGCGTCCGGTGTACCGGCATTCCATGTTTCAAAATCTCCATTAGCCACCATGTCACTGCCATAGCTGTAAGCATACTTCCACACATCACCTGTCTGCTGCGACCATCCGTTAGGATCATCAAAAAGACTCAGTGCATCCAAAATAGGCATGGCACCTTCACCATAGGAGCTGTACGTGACAGGATTGCCCTCCGTGCCGGCGCCCTTCTGGACAAAATAGGTACTGCGTTGAATACCTTCCGCCATGCGCCAATGCCCGCCCTTTTTGAATAAAATCGTATCGCCGGCCTGAAATGTGGAACGGTAAATTTTGTAGATTGATTGCCATGCCTGATCTTCCGTTGTGCCGGTATTTGCATCATTGCCACCTATGTCATCCACGTAGTACGTGACGGCGTGTGTCGGTGTTGCAAGCCACAGCAGCATCACCGCTATCCCCACAACAAAAAGCATTGCACGGGTCGCTAAAAAACAACACTGTGTCCTCCTAGAAAAAAAGAATTGCTCCATGTTATGTCATTTTATGGTTATGGTGTATTTTACTGATAGTATATCACATCACCATAGCATATGCACCCCATCACTGCCCGATTGCTGTTCTGGATGACGCAACTTCTTCGGGAATCACACCATCTACGGCAGTATCCTCCACGACACCACGCCCACCAAAGTACCATCGCAGCACATCATGCGCCACTGGCACTGTCGTAGATGACAGCGCACCCGTCTGCCCTTCTACCATCACCGTCAAAACAAGTGTGGGATTGTCATAGGGTGCATATGCCACAAACCATGAGTGGACATTGTCACTGCCACCAAATTGTGCTGTACCGGTCTTACCTGCAACCGCAACAGGAAGATTTTTGAGCATTGTCGCCGTGCCGTCTGTGATGGTCTGACGCATCCCCTCTTGTACAACGCGCAAATCGCTCGCCGGTGCGATCACATCACCTACAGCAGTGATCGGCGTGTCTGTGCGCTCACCCGTTGTTGTGTTTTCCGTCCACGCCACGATGTGCGGCTGATACAATATGCCACCATTTGCAATCGGCATCGTTGTAAAGGCGACTTGCAGCGGTGTCGCCGTCACGTAGCCCTGTCCGATGGAGGCGTGATAGGTGTTGCCGATATACCATCGCTCGCCAATCACCTCTTGCTTCCACGCCGCATCGGGATAAAATCCACTCACCTCTCCCGGAAGATCAATGCCTGTTTTGGCACCAAAGCCATATCGCGTCATATAGGTTTTCATGCGATCAATGCCTAGTCCCGCACTATCACCATACCCGCCACCGATGGTGTAGAAGTACACATCACTTGACACGGCAATGGCACGGCGCATATCCGTAAATCCGTGCACACGCCAGTCACCGAAAAAGAATGTACCGATCTGCAGCCCGCCACGACTTTCAATTTTGCGATCCGGTGTGATAATGCGCTCGGCAAGTGCCGCAAGCGACATCAGTGGCTTGATTGTGGATCCCGGCGCATATGCCCCGCCGATCGCACGGTTGAACAGTGGACGATCCACATCACCGATCAGCGACGCATATGTTGCACTGTCAACACCCTTGGCAAAGACATTATTGTCGTACGACGGCAAACTCACCAATGCGCGCACGGCACCATCGCGCGGGTCAATGGCAACAGCGGCCGCTCGTCGCGTTTTCGCGCGGTCCAATTCGTGCAGTAAGCGCTCATAGAGCACGCGTTGCAATTCTGCATCAATGGTTAGGTGAAGATCCTTTCCGGCAACAGGAGGCACTTTGCCCACGTCTTTCACCAAATCTCCCCTGCTATCCACCAAGATCCTCTGTGCACCGTGCGTACCGTGCACTGCACGCTCATACTGCATCTCCAATCCTGTTTTACCGATCCTATCAATGAGTAGATAATCAGGATGCGTCTCACGCTCTTCCTTTTTGATCAGTCCTTCATAGCCGATAATATGGGCAAAGATTGCACCATCTTTATATGTGCGCATCGCCGTTTGTTGGATACGCACACCCGGCAACTGTGCCGCACGTGTTTTGATTGTTAGTGCTTGCTCATGGGAAAGACTTTGCGCCACTACCGCCTGCTCCATAGATGTTCGTGACTGTGCAAGCATATCGCGCACCGTGTCCGCTGGCACATGTACAATGGTAGCAATACGATCAGCAAGTGCAGCATCTTCATCTTTATGCGGTAACGCCTCCGGCACGGTAACAAGATCACTACTTGGCACATTGTCCACAAGCTTCTCACCATGCATGTCATAGATGATACCGCGTGGCGCCAAAATCGGCGTTTCGCGCACACTGTTGCCGGACGCCACAAATGCATAGTACTGTCCGCGCACCACTGTCAAATAGAAAATACGCCCCAAAAGTATACACGCGACACACATCATGATCACCCACGTCGCAATCAGCCATCGCCGATCAAACTGAAATGCCAATCGCGCAGCCTCCTTTTCCGACGCCGTCAACAGCGCATCGTCAATTTCATACACATCGGAAGATCCTTGTCGCCCATATCGTCGCATACACCCTACATTAGTTTTTTTGTCTCTTTTTCATTATATATGACGCCGCACATCACCGCCATGGGCAAAGAGTGCAACAATGCGCTCGGCACGCCGCATGATCCACTCCATGACAACCAGCATAACCACGCTATAGCCCACTAGTCCAAACAACCACTCCCACCGCCACACCACGGCGTGCGTCCCCGCAAATGCCAATCCATAGGCAAGCGCAATGATACCCAAAAGAGCAACGGTGCCACTGATTGCACGGGACTGCGTGTTGGTAAGCATAAGGTATTGCCGCACAACGTCAAAGATCACAAGCAAGAGGACAAGCGACGCAAAAACAGCGAGATGCGACGTAATGTGCAGCAGCGCGCCTAGGGCAAGCACACAAAACACCCACCACACAATGTCGGCAAGCGGACGCACAATCAACCACGCACAAAGCGCAATCGCCATACCGGTCGCTGCGCCAATACCAAATGCCGACGCCATCGCGGCGCTAAGAACAATCATGATCACCACACCAATACGCACAAACACCGCAAGCATACAGTTTTCCATTATGTCACAACAAACACCGCGCGCATCTCTTCCGTCGTGACTACTGGTATCAACGCCCCTATTTGGAAGAGACTGTCTGCCGACGGCGCAATATTGTGCAGCGTCCCCACAGTCAGCCCCGGGGGAATACGCTCCGCAAGATGCGACGTCACAAACATCTCACCATTTTCCACACGTGCATCTTTGGGAAGATCTTCCACAATTAGCGCCAACCCGTGATTGCCGCGCGCAATCGCCTCTGCACCGGAGCGCGATCCCGTCACAGTAATCACACTTGACGGATGCGTCAACAGATCCACGCGCGCCGTATGCGACTGCACATCACTCACGCGTCCAATCAACACATCGCCGCGCACCACCACCGGTGCACCGGACGTAATGCCATCAGCGGAACCCTTGTCAATCATAATCCACTGTCGTCCGCCGATAGCGTCGCGCAAAATCACATTGGCCGCCTCCACATCAAATGCCCGTCGCTGCGCCATATCCAACTCCGTATGCAATATAGCATTGTCGCGCAGACAATCGTCGGCACGTGCCTGCGCCGACTCCAGTTCGCGCACCCGCACATGGAGACGTTGATTTTCCTCATACAACGACCCGATTCGCGTCACCAGATCTGCGCCACTGCGCAATGTCGTCCCCGCGCGATAACCCACCTGCACCACCGGCTGCAACGCCCATTGCACACCACCGCGCAATGCATCGGCAATCCGCAACGGATTCCACCACCAAATCGCCGCCAAAACGACAATCACGGCGATCATGGATTTTGTCTTGCGCGATTGGTGGAGCGGATGCATACCGTGGCGACATCATGTAAATTACCGTAGCGGCGTACCAGCGTCGTTTTCAATCAACACTTCTCGTAAATTTTCCAAATCCTCCAGCACAATGCCCGTGCCGCGTACCACCGCCGTCAACGGATCATCAATTTTGACAACGGGAATCTTGGTCTCCGTGGCAATCAATCTGTCCAAATCCCGTGTGATGCCACCACCACCAGCAAGCACAATGCCACGCTGCATAATATCCGACAACAACTCCGGCGGCGTTTCCTCAATAATTGTCTTAATTGTATTGACAATAATGCGAATACTACGCGACACGGCGTCACGAACATGCGCATCCGTCACCGTCACTTCCTTAGGTAGTCCTGTGACAAGATCACGCCCGCGCACCTTGGCACGCAATTCCGTTTTTTGCGGATAGGCGCTGCCAATGGCAATCTTCACATCCTCCGCCGTACGTTCTCCTACCAGCAAATTAAATTCGTCGCGCATATAGCGAATAATATCCTCATTCATCTCATCACCCGCCGTGCGCAACGACCGCGCCGCCACCACACCGCCCAAAGAAATCACCGCAATCTCGCTTGTCCCACCGCCAATGTCCACGATCATATTGCCACCAGCGTCCGTCACCGGCATCCGTGCACCGATTGACGCCGCCATCGGCTCATCAATCAAATACGCCTCCCGCGCACCAGCATTGATTGCCGCATCCACCACGGCGCGCTTCTCCACCTCCGTCACACCCGACGGAATGCCAATGAGTACCCGCGGTCGTGGCAACAGCGAAAACGATTCCTTATGCACCTTTTCAATGAAATACTTGAGCATCTGCTCCGTCACCTCAAAGTCGCTCACCACACCATCCACCAACGGACGCGTCGCCACAATGTGCCCCGGCGTCTTCCCCACCATGCGCTTGGCATCTTTGCCGATGGCGAGAATTTGCCCCGTACGCCGATTCATCGCCACCACGGATGGCTCATTGATCACAATGCCCTTGCCTCTGACATACACCAGCGTATTTGCCGTGCCAAGATCAATGCCGATGTCTTTGGACAAGCGTCCGAAAAACGTCCCCGTAATCTTCTGCGCCATTCTACGCAATTTTCCCAGAAGTGTGTGATTCATGATTTGCTTTTATACATACAAAACCAACAACGATCGGTCACTCTCACAGCCGATTGCCCTTACCACCCCTTTTGTCTTTGTTTTCCTTCCGTTGTTTCATTATACCCGCCCGCCGTCATTTGGTCAAAAATCAAAATTTTCTGAAAAAAGAAACCGCAGCATCGTAAACGATACTGCGGGAAACTGCGTTGTTATTCTTTCCGGTACGGCACGACGGGTCGGATGAGCTGGAACTGCTCATTGCCCTCCCTATCCCTTTGGCTTTTCTCGAGACAGGGAATCAGCGTCAACCCGAAATGACTTGTTATTTCCGTCAGTCCCGGAAAGTATCTACTGCTAAATCTAGCACACACCCCTGATTTTTTATATTGCACGTGTTTCATTTTATTTCCACGTACAATATACAGAGTGGTGATATAATGGCCCGTAGAGTCGTCCCATGTCGTTAGGGACACGAGTGTTCTTTCCGTGCCGGAGCACTGCTTTATGTTAGCAAGATCCCCGGAACTCATCTCCTGTGCGGGGCACTTCACGCCATCCGCAAGAGTATATCTGTACAGATCGCCCGCGTTCACGTTCACGGCGGCGCACAACAAAATACTAACGGCGATGATAAAAATATTCTTCTTCATGATAATCCTCCTGTTTGCATGATTGATATGGTGCCGCACCACACAATGCGGTGCAACTAATGAAATAAGGTACTGAAAATGCCCTTTTTCAGGACATTATATTATAACACAATACTCCAAAAAAGCAAGAGGTGTGTGCAAGCAGAAATCATGTGCACATCACACCACCCCACCCTCTTCGCGCACACGTGCGCGCATGTCCATGTGCTTTTGCTGGAGTACGTCCAAGAGGTGACTTTCGTCCAAGCGAATATGCTTACGATTGGCAATGACAAAGTGCCCGTTGATCATCACATCGCGCGCCATGCGTCCGCCGTGTGTGATGAGATTGCCGATCAGCGTAAACGGATTGTTATGATCATAGGGGATAAAGCCGCGATCACGCAGTTTCCAAAAGACAAGGTCCGCCTTCATCCCGGGGATCACCTTGCCGCGGTCGGGCAGTCCCAACACGCGCGCGCCATTGCTTGTCATCATTTTGAACAGTGATCCAAATTTAATGGTACGCGAATAGAGGTGCGTCACGCGCGCCTGATAGGCTTCCGTCAAAATATCCAGCCGGTTTTTGCTCACCACACTATCCGTGCCCAAGGAAATACGATCAAACCCGCCCGCATCAGCGAACTTCCAAAACGGAAACAACCCACTCTTGTGGATAACATTTGACGTCGGCAAGTGCGCAATCCCCACTTTGCCGCGCGCCAACTTCGCAATGTCTTCATCTTTCACATAGAGGACGTGCGATGCCACGGAGTGCTCGGTCAACAGTCCCACATGCTCCAAGATTTCCGTCTCACTCATGGCATGTTTTTTCAACGTCTCCTCCACCACCAACGGGCTCTCCGCCATGTGAAATGTCACAAGTGCGCGATAGTGATCGGAAATACGCTTTACCTCTTGCAGCGTCGCCATCGGTGTTTTCCACAAATAGTGCAATGCAATCGCCGGCGTTGTGACAAAATTCTCCCGCAGCGCAAGCAATTGTTCCACCATGGCGGGATTGTTCTCCGGGCGCGAATTACTCACAGCGCTCACGGCATTCACAATATGTTGCCCGCTCAAACGCGCCGCGATTTCCCCGCTGTCAAAATTTGGTCCGTGCGTCAATGTGGTAGTAATACCAACCTTTTGCTGCTCAGTGATGTCGCCTATTGTGGCATAGGCATAGGAGTCGGGCGTTTCATCACGCTGCCATAAGCCCATCGCCTTGATCGTGTCATCCACCGTCATCTCCTCATCCAGCATCATCGCACTGCGCAAGAGGTACATGTGGCTGTGTGCGTGCGTATTCACAAATCCCGGTGTCACTACAACACCACCGCGCTTCCCCGCATCATACACCACATCAAACCGCGCCGGATCCACCGTTTCCTGCGGCACTACGGCTGTAATCGTCTCCCCATCAATCACCACGGAATGACGCTCCTTGAGTGTCAACTTGTCATGCGCATCGCACGTAAACAAAAACGGGATATTGTGCACAAGCGTGCGCGTGGCACTTCGGATGTCGTCGCACCGCACCGTATAACGGCTGCGCGCATCGTTCGCCTGCACATCCCGCGACGTGCCCACAGCATCCGTAATGTCTTGTAAGAGATTTTTGTCCATATACGTGTTGTTTTATAGTGCACACAATGTTTCGCTTTCTATGATCCAGATTTTGTTCGGTTGCATGGCTTGCACAGCATTTGGCAATTTGTCGCAATCGTCCTGCCACCCTCGTGCCATGGTGTGATGTGATCCGCCTCCATTTCCGCAAAATCCCATCTTTTCTTTTCCCTACACAGCGGACACACGCCTACTTGCCGCTCATACGCCTCGCGACGCATATTGTCGGTAAACGCGCGAATACTCAAATACTTCTCATTGCCTGTCAACAAAAACGGATAAATACCGGACTTCTTGGTCACATCTTCATCTTTCATTAACCGTTGGACCTCGGATTCTAATTGTTCCGCATCATAGGCCACATCCTTGTACGCATTATACAACAGTCCCCATGCTACCGCCCTCATCTCTTTGCGATACTGCGGGAATGTCGCACGCACCCATGCAATGACATTTTGAAAATACTCCCACAGCACATCGGCGCTTGCATCATGCTGGTGCTGTGCCATGTATTCCTTAATCCGATCTTGCTTCGTCCCCGCATTGCTGATCCACGCCAGCGCTGTTTGCAAATACTCCTGACGTATCGGCGAACCCGTCACCAAACCACCCCCATCATTGGCAAGCAAATATGCCGCGCAATTTGACTTGCTAAATTTTAGCTTGGCGTCCGACAACCACGGTCCGGTATAGACGGCGTTGCGCAATTCTTGATCCGTTAACTTCTCACCGGCAATATTGACAATTTCAAACCAATCCAATTTCTCCTTGTCCGTCCCTTCGCAAAAATAGACCATGAGTTCATAATTCAGAATGCTCTGCTTCTCTTCTTCCGTGAGATTGTGAAACCCCGCCAACCGCCCATTGAATTCCACCGAAAAATTCCCCTCCACATACTGCGCAATGCTGATGGTACGCTGTTGTCCGTCCAGCACTTCATAATTGCCCTGATCGGTCTTCACCCAATACATCACGTTTAACGGAAAGCCGTTTTTCACCGTTTCAATCACAGCATCTCGCTGTGTGCCGGTATAGACAAATTCTCGCTGATATTTCGGACGAATGTCCAATTTTCCTCCATAGCCCACCACACCCTCCTCGGCACTGTCCCTATACCCCGCTACTACATCTCGCACGGTAATATTGTGCAGCTCAATCTTCATAGTGATCTATACTTATGAAACAAGACAACGATTGCCCCGCAACCGCCCTATCCTCTTTATACTACTTTTTGCATACTTTGCGCAAGCGAAGAAAAATCATCACTGTTTTCTTGCCGGTCCGATTTTGTAAATCGGATCATGTGTTTGAGCTAGTGGACCGGGCTACAAGCCCGCTCCAGCGCAAATCATCACTGTTTTACTTTCTTATTTTTTAATAAAATCCGCGCATAAGGATCTTTGCGTCCGGCGATTTTCAGTTGGGAAGGCTTTGGTAGCCCTTTCTCCACAATTGTAAAAAAATGTGGGTTTAGATCAAGAATTTTAAATTGTTCCGGATTGTATTTATCTAAAAACGTAATTGGCACGCCCATTACTCCTTTATAATCCATGGGAATATCAGCCGTTTTTCCCACTTCAATTGCATCATAATTATCGTACGTAGGATACTCCTTTGGCGTATATTTTTTGTATAACACAAGGTCTTGATGCCGTTCTTCATAATCCATATTTGTAAACCATCGCACACCTTTGACACGAATATATTTATTACCATCACTATCAATACGCGAACCAGCTGCATTGAGCGGATAAGTATCAGGGACGCGGAACTCTCGATCACCACTATGAATACTTGCACCGAGCCACATCTTGTTATCCTTGATCAATTTAAAACATTCTTTATAAGTAATAGCGTTAACATTTCCAATAATCAAAAACTTCTTGTCATACTCAACAAGCTGCGCCACATATTCGCGGAAGAGTGAAAACGGCGGGTTGGTGACAACGATGTCCGCCTGTTTCAAAAGTGCAATGCACTCCTCGCTGCGAAAGTCGCCATCGCCCCTGAGCGGTGCAGAGACATTGGCATCGTGTTTCAAAAGGTGTTCCACATCAACCAAATCCACCGCACCATCAGCATTGACGTCAGAAACCTTTGTAATCTCTATCTTAAATGGTTGTTTACCGTCCGGCTTCAGTCCTTCAATATGGAAAAGCTGCAATTGCCCACCGACAATCGGTGATTTTGTATAACTCGTGGCGATGAGTTTTTTAAGTTTGAGCATGTTGAAATTGGAAGCAAAGTATTTGAAAAAATTGCTTTCAAAAGGGTCATCGCAGTTGCAATAGACAACTTTGCCGTAGAATTGCGATTTATAGTGGCGCAATTCGTTTTCAATGTCCACAAGCTGCGTGTAAAACTCATCTTTCTTTGCACGGTTTGCCTTGTGGAGGTTTCTGTTGGAGGATGTTTTGACTGTCATACTGTCATCAAACCATTTTTTTGCGACAAATGCAACCGCGCCGCCGATCGCAGTATGCGTGCCGTTGCTGCGGCACTTTTGTCCCACGTGAACATTTGCGCGCGCGCCGCACCCTTACGCACCAACGTGTCACGCAGCGCCGCATCCGTACATACCCGCACCAGCGCCACGGCACACGTCTTTGCATCATGCGGATCAAAATACATCGCCGCATCACCATACACCTCCGGCAAACACGACGCCCGTGCCACCACAAGCGGCACACCCGCGGCAAAACATTCCAGTCCAAAAATACCAAACCCCTCATATAACGATGGCATCACACCAGCACGTGCGCCCCGTACCAGCGCCACCACATCGTCAAACGGAATATTGCCCGTCACACGAATGGCATCGCGCACAGGACTTTGCGCGATGTGCGCGTGAATGCCTTCCGCCTTCCACCCGTCACCACCAACAAGCACCAGGTGTGCATCGGGCATCACCTCTCTGATCATCGGTAGCGCGTCCACCGCAAGTGTCAGATTTTTGCGTGGTTGCACTGCGCCGACGTGGATGATATATGGCACATCCTGCACGCCGTATGCGTCGCGTACGGAACGCTGCGCGTCGTCCGTCTGTGACTTGTGCCACAACGACGGATCAAACCCGTGATGCACCACATGAATACGCTCACTGCGCACCGACGGATAGAACCGCATAATGTCACGCTTTGTCGCTTCCGACACAGCGATGAGCACATCAGCATGCATCGCCGCATAGTCCGTGAGGAGGTTGAGAAAAAACACATCGCGCGCGGGAAATGTTTCGGGATAGATTTTGAAAGCGAGATCGTGGATGGTGACGACAGTGCGCATGGCGCGCCGCCTGATATAAGGCAGGGTATGCATGGGTAACCACGCGACATCGCACTTGTCGCGCCACAGTGCCGCGGTAAATGCTGTCTGTGTCCACAGCGGCACGCGTGGCAAACACACATCGGCAACATTGTCTGCTGCCGACATCGGCAACTCCGGATGATAAGCATCCGTGTGATAGTGACGCAAGTGCGCATCCGCAAAGAGCGCCGGTAACCGCCGCACGATGTTGTGCACATAGACCGCCGTCCCGTCAATCCGCGCATGCTCCATATAGCGCGTATGTATACCGATCCGCATTGTCATAGATACTGTATGTTACATGTTATGCCGCCACTGCCTCGGCAATACGTCCATCATGCATCTTCACGCGTATCGTTTTGGTAAAATCCTTGTTAAAAACCTCATTGTCATGACTAATGGCAATAAAGGTGACATCGGGATGCTCTTGTCTCTCACGATTGATGATGACGACAAAGAGGGTGTCTTTGGTCGCCTTTCCCCCTTTTCGCTGTCTTTGCAGCAAAAATTGCTTTTCCCTATGCATAATATGGTTATGTGTCACTTTTCCGCACTGTCATCGTCCGTTGCGTCTCATTATAGCACGCTTCGGCGTCAAAATCGTCCAGTGTCTGCGCATCGACGATGTGATAGCATCCCACACGCGTACGACGTAGCTCCGCCATGTAGGCGCCTGTGCCCAATGCGTCGCCAAGATCGCGCGCCAGTGCACGAATGTAGGTGCCCTTGCCGCATGTCACGTGCAAATGGAGATCGGGATACGCATAGGCGATCACGTCAATCGCATCAATGCGTACTATCCGTGGCTGTAGCGTCACATCTTGCCCGCGACGCACGCGTTTATACGCTGCCACACCGTTCACCTTGATCGCACTGTACACTGGCGGCGTTTGGGTGATATGTCCCACAAACCGCGCTACAGCATGTCGCACCTGATTGTCCGTCGGCACCTGTATCACGTCGTGCATCGTCTTCTCTCCCTCTTCATCATCCGTCGTACTCGTCTGTCCCAATCGCACCACGGTCTCATACGCCTTTTGCGCGCCCATGACTGCGTCCAGTGTTTTAGTATATGCCCGCCCAACAGCAATCACAAGCACACCCGTCGCCAACGGATCCAGCGTTCCGCCGTGTCCCACTTTGATCTGCTGCACACCGCCGCATACGCGCACCCATCGTTTCACTCGCGCCACAGCCTGCTGCGAACTCATTCCAAGTGGCTTGTCAATAACATAAATACCTTCCATCGTTGCCGTTTTTTCCATACACATAAACAGTACTCACTCCGACTTAATTCTTTTTCAAAAGCAAAATCACCAAGCTTGCCACGTGGTCCTTTTTTCAGATTTCGTGGTCGCCATATGCTATGTACACTATCCAGCGCATTTCTCTCCACATCCTACACCACAACAGTTCGCTTGTCACCACCATATATACTATTTTTCACAATCACCAGCACAAAAGAAAAACGGCATGCACGAACCAGCGCCTGCCGTTTCACCCATCTCAGATGTAACCAAGAAAGGTGTAATGTAGTAAGGAACAAAAAATCAACCTCCCATGGGCTGATCTACTACATCCACTCTACCACCTTTCATCCCCACCGTCAATCATCGCTGACGCATTCCGTCGGTTCAGTTCTCCGGACCTAATCCATGCTTTTCTTGCGAAAAAATAGCGTCTATTTTTCGTCCATACTATACACGGAAAAATGGGTGGAGCCCGCGCCAGAAGATGGGAACCAAAACCGATTTATTGTGTTGTCATACTTCATGCTCTCCAACAAAAAACCGGATCGTTTGTACAAAAACGAACCGGTTATGTCATTCTTTATGCGACACTGTGCTGGAGCGCACGACGGGATTCGAACCCGCGCAAGCCTGCTTGGCAAACAGGCACTCTCCCAACTGAGTTACGTGCGCTCTCTATTTATTGACTCTAGAGCTAGAGATCCACCCGCGAGGGAGGAATTTCTAGCACTGTCGGTCGTGCCGTGATAACATGGCTGAGAAGAAATTTTCCCATTTCTTCGTCCACTGCATACTCCAACTGGATCGATGCAGTGTCAGCTCCAGTATGAACCAAAAGTAAGAGTTGGAAAAGTATTGTTGCCAACACTTTTTCCTCTTCTGTTGGTTGCTCGGTTGGCTTGGCATTAAGGCGAACCTGCAAGCCATGGCGATCAAAAAGCACTTCACCGGTATGGTGATTGATCGTCACCGACCATTTTTTTGGATGTTTTTCTTTAAAAATTTCTAATGAACAAAAACAAATAACAAAAAGCACGTGCTCTTTGTTATGTATTTTTATTCACTATCTTTTGCGGTTAGTCCTATACGTCTATCATGAGCCGCGATTGCACACTAAAAGATGTGCAAACGACCTTAATGGGTTTTGAGAACCTGATGTTGACCATCAACTCTCGTCACCTTATCTCCCTAGAAAGGAGGTGATCCATCCACAGCTTCCGCTACGGATGCCTTGTTACGACTTCACCCTTATTACCGATCCTACCGTAGTCCCTGGTTTTATACAGGGCCTTCGGGCATTATCAGCTCTCTTGGTGTGACGGGCGGTGAGTACAAGACCCGAGAACGTATTCACCGTGACATTCTGATTCACGATTACTAGCGATTCCGGCTTCATGGAGTCGAGTTGCAGACTCCAATCCGAACTGAGACTGAGTTTTTGGGATTGGCTCCATCTCGCGATTTGGCTACCCTTTATCCCAGCCATTGTAGCACGTGTGTCGCCCAGGGCGTCAAGGGACATGCTGATCTGACGTCATCCTCTCCTTCCTCCCAGCCTTGACCATACGAAAGTTTTTTTCCTATGTTCAAGGCTGGGCAGTTTCGCGTGACATATATAACACGCGACAAGGGTTGCGCTCGTTTCCCTACTTAAAGGAACACCTTACGGCACGAGCTGACGACGACCATGCATCACCTGCTTAGCACCCTCGAAGGCTACTTTGTTTCCAAAGTATGCAGCTAAGTTTCTAGCCCTGGTGAGGTTTCTCGCTTATCATCGAATTAAACCACATGCTCCACCACTTGTGCGGATCCCCGTCT